>JABDJY010000294.1 GCA_013003285.1 Alphaproteobacteria bacterium
CTCGAGGGCGAATGCCGGCCCGGCCAGGGCGATCAACGCCGCGAACAGGGCCGCCAGGGCGATCAGGGTCAGGCGCGTATGTCTGGAAATTGCGGACATGAGGGTCTCCAGTTTGGATAATGGCCAATGTTAACGGGTAAACACCGTCATCGGCGTTCCATTCCATGGTCGCGCGTAAATCTTTAGTCGAAGGATAGGCGTCCGGAAAAGACGCCGCCGGGCCAATAAATTGCATCGTTGCCGGCCGAATGGGGGGCAGAAGGCCGGCGGCCTGCGGGGCTAGGCACGATGCTGGCCCGGCGGTTCTTTCTCGGCACAGCAACGCTGGGGCAGCGAAGCTGCGTCATAATGAGAAGTGGTGTCGAACCCGGGTAATCGCAAGCCACGATATTGTCGCAGCAGATCAACTCTACGCGAGGCCGAAAGCCCCCGGATTCTGGCGCTATTCGACGATGATTTGCGGTGCTGCGCGGGCCGGCTCGCCGCTAAGTTTGGCGAGCACGGCGCTGGCGATGGCCTGGTACGCCGCTGCGTAGGGGCTGTCGGGCTGATCGATCACGATAGGTTTGCCGAAATCCGATGTCTCGCGGATCGCCATATGGAGCGGAATCTCGCCCAGAAAATCGCAGCTCAGCCGTTCGGCCTCGGCGCGGGCGCCGCCATGGCCAAAGATATCGGTCTGGTGGCCGCAATTGGGGCAAATGAAGGTGCTCATATTCTCGACAATTCCGAGCACCGGCACATCGACCTTGCGAAACATGTTGAGCCCCTTGCGGGCGTCGAGCAGGGCGATATCTTGCGGGGTTGAGACGATCACCGCGCCGGCCAGCGGCACCCGCTGCGCCATGGTCAGTTGCGCATCGCCGGTGCCCGGCGGCATGTCGACCACCAATATATCCAGTGGCCCCCAGTCGACATCGCGCAGCATCTGCTCCAGGGCACCCATGACCATCGGGCCGCGCCAGATCATCGGTGTTTCCTCGTCGACCAGAAATCCGATCGACATGGCCTTGATGCCATAATTTTCCATCGGTGCGATGCGCTTGTCCGGCAAGGGCTGCGGCTTGCCCTTGATACCCAGCATGCGCGGCATGGAGGGGCCATAAATATCGGCATCGAGCAGGCCCACATCCAGGCCCATACCCGCTAGGGCGAGGGCCAGATTTGCCGTCGTCGTCGATTTACCCACCCCGCCCTTGCCGCTGGCAACCGCGACGATCCATTTCACGTCGGGCGCCAGGTCGCGCTT
The DNA here is from genome assembly GCA_013003285.1 of Alphaproteobacteria bacterium. Lineage (GTDB taxonomy): Bacteria > Pseudomonadota > Alphaproteobacteria > UBA6615 > UBA6615 > JABDJY01. The sequence continues at coordinate 1,250 of JABDJY010000294.1, forward strand.
GGCGGCTTGCGGTGTTTGCGCAGACGGCGCCGCGCGCTCGGCCGCTGGCGCGCTGTTATGGGCCGTCAGAACCGCGGTGACCGAAGAGACGCCCGGCAATGCGCGCACCGCGGCCTCGGCAGCTTGGCGCACCGCTTCCATGGCCTCGCCGTCGGCGGGGTCGATCTCGATGGCGAAACCCACATTGCGGTCTTTGATGATCAGGCCGCTAACCATATTCTGGGAAATGATGTCGGCGCCACTGCGGGGGTCGGTAATTCCGGCAAGGACTGTCCGCACTTCGGCTTCGGCAATGGCCGCCATGGTTGTAATCTCCTGGTTAACAGCCAATATCGAGGTGAAAATAATTGCGGATGCCGCAGCAAGCGCGATTTTCATGTGGTATAAGCCGGGGGACGGCCGTTGGAAAGCTTCGGCTTTCGGTTCGCCCCACAGATACGTGACCACTATTGGCTCGCGATTGGAGCGAAAATCGCGCTAGGAAGTTTAGGAACAAGGGAAGAATCGATGTCGTGGAATAATCAAGGTGGCGGAGGCGGTGGCCCCTGGGGTGGTGGCGGCGGTGGCAGCGGCGGACCGAGAGGTCAATGGCCGCCCAGCGGTGGCGGAACGCCGCCGAATATCGAAGAGATGCTGCGCCGCAGCCAGGATAAGGTCAAACGCTTCCTACCCGGCGGCTTTGGCAGTGGCCGCTCGATTGCACTGATCGTCGGCGGCATCGTATTTCTGTGGTTTCTAACCGGTTTTTACCAGGTGAAACCCGACGAGCAAGGCGTGCAACTCTTGTTCGGAAAATGGGACGGCACCACGAAAGACTCCGGTTTGCATTGGTGGCCCGCGGCCCCCATCGGCGAAGTCCAGAAACCAAAAGTTACTGTCATTAACCGCGTCAATGTCGGGTTCCGCGATGCCGGCGATCTCGGCGGCCGGACGACCCGTGCCAACGATGTGCCGCGCGAAAGCCTGATGCTGACCGGCGACCAGAATATCGCCGACGTGGATTTCACGGTGCAATGGCTCATCTCCGACGCGGGTAAGTATTTGTTCAACATCCGCGATCCGGAAGACACCGTGAAACTGGTGGCGGAAAGCGTCATGCGTGAGGTTGTCGGACAAACCAAGCTGGATGATTTGATCACCACGGCGCGTGAACAGGTGCAGAGCCAGAGCAAAGTACTGCTGCAGGAAGTCCTCGACGAATATGGCGCCGGTATCGGCATTGAACGTATTCAGTTGCAGCTTACCAGCCCGCCGCCGCCGGTCATCGACGCTTTCAATGACGTGCAGCGCGCGCGTCAAGATAAGGAGCGGCTACAGAACGAGGCCGAAGCGTATAGCAATCGCATCGTCCCGACCGCCCGCGGCGAGGCCGCTAGTGTTATCCAGGAGGCGACCGCTTATAAGGAGCGGGTGATCAAGGAGGCCCAAGGTGAGGGCGCGCGGTTTGAGGAGATTTATAAATCTTATCTGATCTCGCCCGATGTCACCCGGCGCCGTCTTTATATCGAGACGTTGCGCGACGTTTTGTCGAAGGCAAATAAGATAATCCTCGATGAAGGCGGGCAAGGCGGACAAGGTGTCATACCTTTCTTGCCGCTCAACGAGCTTATGCGTAAACGATCCGTTAGCGAAGGAGGCCAATGATGTCGCGCGCTAAACTCGCCTTTGGTGGCATTTTGGTTGTCGTAATCGCTTTCCTGGCGACCCTGTCGATATTTACCGTTAGGGAAACCGAACAAGCTTTGGTCCTGCAATTCGGCCAATGGAAACGCACTGTTCAGGATCCGGGTATCGAATTCAAATGGTTCTGGCAGAGTGCGCAGAAGTTCGAGAGACGCGTCTTGAGCGTTGATCCGGATGCCGAAGAAGTTTTGCTGATTGACCAGAAACGTATCCTGGTAGATGCCTTTGCGCGTTACAGGATTGTCGATCCGTTGCGGTTTTTCCAAACGGTCCGCACCGAGACGACCTTTCAGAACCGTTTTGGCAACATCTTGACGTCGACGGTTAAAGAGGTCGTCGCCCAGCAGGCGCTCGAAGACATGTTGTCAGAAAAACGCAACACGGTGATGGAATCGATCCGCGATAGCGTCGCCCGGGAAGCGGGCGGTTTTGGCATTGAGGTGGTCGATATTCGCATCGGCCGGTCGGAATTGCCGGAAGCGGTGTCGGAGACCGTCTATAATCGCATGCGCACCGACCGTGAACGGGTCGCCAACCAGCTACGGGCGGAAGGTGAAGAGAATGCCCGCCGCATTCGCGCCACCGCCGATCGTCAGCAGGTTGAGATCGTGGCCGAGGCGCAACGCGAAGGGCAAGTGTTGCGTGGTAATGGCGACGCCACGCGGAACAGCATTTTGGGCGAGGCCTATGGACGGGACACGGAGTTCTTCGAGTTCTTCCGCTCGCTCGAGGCCTATCGTGAAACCTTCGATGAAGGCACCACAATGGTGCTGTCGCCCGACAGCGATTTCTTCCGATACTTCAACGACATTGAAGGATTACCGTCGCGCTCGGCGTCGGAAGCGACGCCGCTGTCGGCGCGTTAGCGACTGAATAAAGAGGAAGGCTGGAATGGGCGGGCAACTGATACAGATTCTGACTTTTGCGTTGATAGGCTTTTGCCTCATCCTGATTGTCGAGGGTTTGGTCTACGCCCTGTTTCCTGACAAAATGAAGGTGTTGCTGACCCGTATGATCGATACCCCGGTGACTATTCTGCGCTCAGGCGGAATTATCGCCGCGGTCAGCGGGTTCGGTCTGCTTTGGATAATGCGGCTTTAAAATGTGCATTTTCACGCAAACGTCATCTTTTGTTTGGCTTGTGCCGTGGAGTCGCCCGGGAGGTGCCCTATTTCAAACATAATCGGCACCCAAATGGTCGTCTGGCAGTTTATCAGCTGCCGGCTCCACATCGCCGCCCGAATGTTTTCGTCGGTATAGAAAAATACCCGCAATAGGTTGATACGCCGGGCAGGGGTGGGGAGCCAAGCAAGGCGTCAATAGGAGATATCGAAACAATGCTGCCCAAACAATCATCAAACAAAGTCGCAGTCGCGGGTTGGACGGCCGGTCGGACTCAGGCGTTTAGCGCCTTTTTTGTCGGCCTGTTATTCGCACTGGCCATTGTCTTAAGCGCCCAGCCGGCGAAAGCGGCATCAACGCCCGAATCATTTGCCGATCTGGCGGAGAAATTGTTGCCCGCCGTGGTCAATATTTCCAGCACGCAGGTGGTGCGTTCCACCCAGCGCCAGGAGATTCCGCAAGCCCCTCCGGGCTCTCCCTTCGAGGATTTTTTCAAGGAGTTCTTTGATCGCAATCAGCAGGACGGCGCGCCGCGCCGGGCCTCCTCATTGGGGTCGGGCTTTATCATCGACAAGACCGGTTTCGTGGTGACCAACAACCATGTCATCGCCGAAGCCGACGAAATCACCGTCATTCTGCAGGATGACACACGCCATGAGGCGACCCTGATCGGCCGCGATCCGAAGACCGATCTGGCACTACTGAAGATCGAGGTTGACCAGGATCTGCCGTTCGTTGAATGGGGTAATTCGACCGCCTCGCGTGTCGGCGATTGGGTCGTTGCCATCGGTAACCCGTTCGGCCTTGGCGGCACTGTCACGGCGGGCATTATTTCCGCACGCCAGCGCGACATTAACCAGGGGCCGTATGACAGCTTCCTGCAAACCGATGCCTCGATTAACCGCGGCAATTCCGGCGGTCCGATGTTCAATATGGACGGCGAAGTGATCGGCGTGAACACGGCGATCTTCTCGCCAACCGGCGGCAGCGTCGGTGTTGGCTTCTCGATCCCGTCCTCGATTGCCGAGCGTGTGGTCGCTCAGTTGCGTGACTTTGGCCGCACCAAGCGCGGTTGGCTTGGCGTGCGCATTCAGTCTGTGACCGATGAGATCGCCGAGAGCCTTGGTCTCGATGGTCCCTCAGGTGCTTTGGTCGCCGATGTGACCGCCGACGGACCGGCCCAGGCCAGCAAGATCGAGCCCGGTGATGTGATTCTTACCTTCGACGGCAAGAAGGTCGCGGAGATGCGTGATCTGCCGCGCATCGTTGCCGAGACCGAAATCGGTAAGCCGGTGAAGGTTGAAATTTGGCGTAAGAATAAACGTCAGGTCATCGATGTGGTGGTCGGTGAGCTTGAGGAAGAGCGCCCCGTGCTGGCGTCGACCGGCCCCAGTGGACAGGCCGTGGAACCCGAGGAAGCCGAGATCGATTCGCTCGGTGTCTCGGTCACCGCCATCACCGATGAAATGCGCGAACAGTTCAAGGTGCCCGACGATGTGCGCGGCGTTCTGGTGACTGGCGTTGAGGCTGATTCCGGCGCGGCCGAAAAGGGCCTGCGGCCCGGTGACGTTATCGTTGAGGTTAACCAGGAAGAGGTCACCAGCCCCGGTCAGATCGCTTCGAAAGTCAGCGAGGCCTCCGACAATGACCGGCGTTCGGTGCTGCTGCTGGTCAACCGCAACGGCGATTTGCGGTTTGTCGCGGTTCGGGTTGAACCAGGCTGATCCGCCGAACGACCCGAATACAGTTTAAGAAGATGTGGCGGCACCTTGTGTGCCGCCACATTGCGTTGGAGCACTCTAGTTTTCGCCGGCCCGATGTGCGATCACGGCGGCGAATTTCCAGCGCAAGGAGTGTTACGTGTCGAACCCCAACGACGCCTCTGAAAATCAATCCCGTCTGATCTTTCCGTTCGGCGGACTGCGGCCAGTGCCCGAGCAGGCCGCTGCCATCGCGGCGCCGCCCTACGATGTCTTGTCGACCGCTGAGGCGCGCGAACAGGCGCGCGGAAAACCGCTAAGTTTTCTCCACATATCGAAACCCGAGATCGATCTGCCGGAAGGCACCGACCCGTTCGACGATGCGGTCTACGCCAAAGGCGGCGAGAATATTCGCCGCATGATCGCCGACGGTGTGCTCATTCGCGATTCCGCCCCTTGTTACTACGTTTACCGGCTGACCATGGGCGACCATTCGCAAACCGGATTGGTGGGGGCCGCCCCGGTTGCCGCCTATGACGATAACAGGGTGCGCCGGCACGAATTCACCCGGCCCGACAAGGAAGACGACCGGGTGCGCCAGATCGATTCCGTGGATGCGCAAACCGGCCCCGTGCTGGTGGTGCACCAGCCGCGCGACGATATTTCCGCAACCCTGAGCGAGATTACGGCCACACCGCCGCTGTACGATGTGACGCTGCCCGGTGGGGTGGGGCACGCGGTATGGGTGGTTGACGATGCCGCTCAAATCGCACAGGTCGATGCGGCCTATGGCGCGCTCGATCTTCTCTATATCGCCGACGGTCATCACCGTTCAGCCGCTGCCTCGCGGGTCACCGGCATCCGCCGCGAGGCCAATCCCAATCACCGGGGCGACGAGGCCTACAACCGATTCCTCATCGTCGCTTTTCCCGCCGATCAGGTGCACATCCTCGACTATAACCGGGTTGTCCGCGACCTGAACGGGCTTACCCCGGCGGCATTTCTCGAGCGCTTGGGAGCGGCATTCGAGGTCGAGCTCTCAGGCGAGCCGGTGCGGCCGGCCGCGCCCCATACGTTCGGCATGTATTTGGCTGGCGACTGGTACCGGCTGACCGCAATTTCGCCGCCGGGTTCGGATGCGCCGCCCTTGGAACGACTTGATGTGGGGCTGTTGACCGAATTGCTGCTGGCGCCGGTGCTTGGTATTGGCGATCCGCGGGTCGACAAGCGTATCGATTTTGTCGGTGGCATTCGCGGGCTTGAGGGGCTGGAGGCGCGCGTCGATAGCGGCGAGTGGGAAGTGGCCTTCGCGCTTTATCCCACCGGTATCCAAGATTTGATGGCGGTGGCCGACGCCGGCGAGGTGATGCCGCCGAAATCGACCTGGTTCGAGCCCAAGCTCGCCGATGGGCTGGTCTCCTACCCGCTTGATTGAGGGCCGGGAGAAGGGTAGAGCAATTGATGGGCGAGGCGCCGGTCATTGTGATTGGCGGGCCGACCGCCAGCGGCAAGTCGGGCCTGGCGCTGGAGATAGCCGAGCGACTGGATGGCGCCGTTATCAATGGGGTCGCAATCCAAGTATATCGCGACCTGCATATCCTCACTGCGCGCCCCAGCGAAGCCGATGAGAAGCGAATACCCCATCGCCTGTATGGCGTCCTGGATGCCACCGAGACCTGTTCCGCCGGCCGCTGGCAGGCGCTGGCTCTGGCCGAAATCGAAGCCGCCACAGCAGCCGGCAAGCGCGCGATCGTCGTCGGCGGCACCGGCCTGTATCTACGCGCCCTGACCGAGGGCATCGCGCCCATCCCCGATATTGCGGCCGACATTCGCGCCGCGGCCAGGGCCCGTTTCGCCGAAATCGGCAATGTAGAATTTCATGCCGAACTCACGGCACGCGATCCGGTCATGGCGGCGCGCCTGCAATCCGCCGATGGTCAGCGGCTGATGCGGGCATGGGAAGTCTTGGAGGCCACCGGTCGTTCGCTGGCGGCATGGCAGGAAGAACCGGTTATCGCGCCTGATTTGAAATTCACCATGGTCGCGCTCATGCCGCCGCGTGATGATATTTACGCCGCCTGCGATGGGCGGATGGTGGCCATGGTCGCTGACGGCGTACTCGACGAGGTGGCCGCCTTGATGAAGCGCGCCGAGGCCGAGCAACTGGATCCCGGCCTGCCGGTCCTCAAGGCATTGGGCTATGCGGAGCTGGCGTCCCATTTATCGGGCGAAACTACCCTGGAGGCCGCCATTGTTGCGGCGCAGCAAAAAACCAGGCGCTATGCCAAGCGGCAGATGACCTGGTTCCGCCATCAACTTCCCGATCGATCTGGCGACGCGCGGCCGAATATCCAACTATTGAAATATTCTTACATTAACTATCTAGAAATCTTTTCAAACATATCTTGACCGGGCGATTTTGTGCCCTTATGTTGCGCGCTGGTGCTGAATAGGCAATTGCGCCACCGCTGCGGTCGAGAGGTCTTATCGGTGGATGCCAATTGTAAGTCCCTGGCAGGATCTATCGCGGCGCCGGTTATGAGGAAGCAAGGTTTGCGACATATCGGCCACGCCGCCGATTGAGGCTGGCCTTGAGTGTTGGTTTGCGCTATGTCCGCCGGCTTGCAGGCAAAAAAGTGCTCACCATCCCCGATTTAGACCGGTGGGTGGGCGAAAATTGGAAAGGTGCGAAGTGATGTCTGGGAACCGAATGTCGGGCGCAGAAATGGTCATCAAGGCTCTGGCGGACCAGGGTGTAGAGGTTATTTTTGGCTATCCCGGCGGTGCGGTACTGCCGCTTTACGACGCCATATTCAAACAGAATTCGGTGCGCCATATTTTGGTGCGCCATGAACAGGGCGCGGTGCATATGGCCGAAGGCTATGCCCGCTCGACCGGAAAAGTCGGCGTCGTTCTGGTGACGTCAGGCCCCGGCGCCACCAACGCGGTGACCGGGCTGACCGATGCGCTGATGGACAGTGTGCCGCTGATCTGCCTGACCGGTCAGGTGCCGACCCATTTGATCGGCAACGACGCCTTTCAAGAAGCCGATACCACCGGCATTACGCGACCCTGCACTAAGCACAATTATCTGGTGAAGGATGTCGACGACCTATCGGCTGTCATGCACGAGGCGTTTTATGTTGCCGCCTCCGGCCGCCCGGGTCCGGTGGTGATCGATCTGCCGAAAGACGTTCAGTTCGCCGAAGGCGAATATTTCGGCCCCGACGAAGTCACCCACCGGCACTATCTGCCGCAGACCATTGGCGACCCGGCGCGGATCGCCGAAGCGGTCGATCTGATCGCCGGCGCCAAGAAGCCCATCTTCTATATTGGCGGCGGTTGTGTGAATGCCGGCCCCGAGGCCTGCAAGGCGGTGAGCGAGCTGGTTCGCATGACGGGATATCCCGCCACCACCACCCTTATGGGATTGGGGACGATACCGTCATCTTTGCCGCAATGGCTCGGCATGCTTGGCATGCACGGTACCTACGAGGCGAATTTGGCCATGCATGGTTGCGATGTGATGGTGGCGATCGGCGCGCGCTTCGACGACCGGGTAACCGGCAGAATCGATGCCTTCTCGCCGGATTCCAAGAAGATCCATATCGATATCGATCCCAGTTCGATCAACAAAAACGTCGCCGTCGATGTTCCCATCGTCGGCGATGTGGGTGAGGTGGTCGGCCAGATTCTCGACTCCTGGAAAAACAAAGACCCGAAGATCGATAGCAAGGCGCTGGAGGGCTGGTGGAAGCAGATCGAGGAATGGCGCGCCGTCGATTGTCTGCGTTACGAGCAGGGCCAGGCCGCGACCGATACGATAAAGCCGCAATATGCCATCGAGCGCCTATATGAGCTGACCAAAGACCGTGATGCCTTCATCACCACCGAGGTTGGTCAGCATCAAATGTGGGCGGCGCAGTTCTACAAGTTCGAAAAGCCTAACCATTGGATGACATCGGGCGGCTTGGGCACCATGGGTTACGGCCTGCCGGCGGCGGTCGGCGTGCAAGTCGGCCATCCCGATGCGCTGGTGGTCGATATCGCCGGCGAAGGCTCGACCATGATGAACATCCAGGAGCTGGGCACCATCGCGCAGTACAATTTGCCGGTGAAGATTTTCATCATCAACAATGAGTGGCTGGGTATGGTGCGCCAATGGCAGGAGTTGCTGCACGGCGCCCGCTATGCGGAATCCTACTCGGCCGGCCTGCCGGACTTCATTAAGCTGGCGGAAAGCTATGGCATGAGGGGCTTACGGGCGACACAGCCTGATCAGGTCGACGATGTCATCAAGCAGATGCTCGAGATAGATGGGCCGGTCATTGTCGATATGGTGGTCTCGAAGGAAGAAAACTGCTTCCCGATGATTCCCGGCGGCGCCGCCCATAACGAAATTATGTTGGGCCTCAATGACCGCGAAGAACAGACCCAGTCCGAAGACGGGATGGTGCTGGTTTAAGACACGGGCGCGCGTCTGCGGGAACTTTCCTCTGCGCGCCGTCGCGCCATTCATTCAACAATTCATCTCCGTCCACGGAGTAGCGGTTAGGTATGACGAATAAAAGCAACATCGAGCGCCATGTCATGGCGGTTCTGGTCGATAACGAACCGGGCGTGTTGGCGCGGGTCGTCGGCCTGTTCTCCGGCCGCGGCTATAATATCGAGAGCCTGACCGTGGCCACCGTCAGCGAGGATGAGTCGGTATCGCGGATTAATCTGGTAACGTCGGGAACGCCGATGATCATCGAGCAGATCAAGGCACAGCTCGAGCGTCTGGTGCCGATCCGCGAAGTCCATGATTTGACCGAAGAGGGGCCTCATGTTGAGCACGAGCTGACCCTGGTGAAGATCACCAATGCCGGTGCCGAGCGGCGCGAGGCCTTGCGTATCGCTGATATTTTCCGCGCGCGGGTGGTCGATACGGCGGTGGACTCCTTTGTCTTTTCGCTGACCGGATCGCCGGTAAAAATCGAAAGCTTTCTCGAGCTCATGCGCAATTTGGGGGACGTTGAAATTGCCCGCTCCGGGGTCGTCGCCATCATGCGGGGCGAGAAACGAAAACGGGACGCTTAATTAATCGGGTCTGGCGGCCGTTGCCTGCGTTGGCAAATGCCGCCATGCCCTGTAAAAAACCGCCAGCGCCGGCCTCAAATGCTCGCGTAGGCACAACACGAACTGACAGGGATTGAGAACCATGCGCGTTTATTACGATCGCGACGCCGACGTAAATCTGATCAAAGGTAAAAAAGTGGCCATCGTTGGCTATGGTAGCCAGGGACATGCCCATGCCATGAATTTGCGCGACAGCGGCGCGGAAAACATTGTCGTCGCCTTGCGCGAGGGCTCGGGCAGCGCCGCCAAGGCCGAGGCCGCCGGATTTGAAGTCAAGAACTCCGCCGATGCGGCCGCTTGGGCCGATGTGGTCATGGTGCTGGTGCCCGACGAGCTGCAGGGCGATCTGTACCGCGACCATCTGGAAGGCAATATGCGCGAGAACACCGCGATCGCCTTTGCCCATGGTCTTAACGTTCATTTCAATCTAATCGAGCCGCGCGCCGATCTTGACGTCTTCATGATCGCGCCGAAGGGCCCTGGCCACACCGTGCGTTCGGAATATGCCCGCGGCGCCGGCGTGCCGTCGCTGCTGGCGGTGCATCAGGATTCTAGCGGCAATTGTCACGATATCGGACTGAGCTACGGCGCGGCGATTGGCGCCGGCCGGGCCGGCATCATCGAGACCACCTTCAAGGAAGAGTGCGAGACCGATCTGTTCGGCGAGCAGACCGTGCTTTGCGGCGGCCTGTCGGCGCTGATCCAGGCCGGTTTCGAGACCTTGGTCGAGGCCGGTTATGCACCGGAAATGGCCTATTTCGAATGCGTCCACGAGGTCAAATTGATCGTCGATCTGATCTATGAGGGCGGCTTGGCGAATATGCGCTATTCGGTCTCAAACACGGCTGAATATGGCGATTACACCCGTGGTCCGCGCATCGTGACCGACCAAACAAAGGCGGAAATGAAGCGTATTCTGGCTGAAATCCAGTCGGGTCAATTCTCGCGTGAGTGGATGCTCGAGAACCAGGTTGGCCAGACCGGCTTCAAGACCGTGCGCCGGCTGCAGGCCGATCACGGCATCGAGGAAGTGGGCGAGCGGCTGCGGGGCATGATGCCCTGGATCGCCGAAAACGCCATGGTCGATAAGAGCAAAAACTAACCATCTTGGCGCGCGTCGCGCCAACCGACAGTACCGACCCCGGCAGAATTACTTGCCGGGGTCGTGCGTTCTGTCGTTAATGGTTAACAAAACCGTTGCGGTACCCAATCAAAAAGGCCTAAAACATAGGCAATATCAGTAGTTTCAAGGCAAGCTGGTGGGGTAAGATTTACTGGTTTTTAATCATTTGGACCTATGGTTAACATTATATGTGACCGGTCCAAATGGGCTGAGACGAAGGATGGCCACCAGTGAGCGGTTTAGGTGCCAGTGTTGATGCGTTTCAACCGACCCGAATTTCGGGTGGTGCTGCCTGTGCTCGTGGGACTGCCGGTCTTGCGTCGATGCTGCTTGGCGGCGGCACGGGCCTGCGACTTAGGTGCCCCTAAACATCGTTAGAACCCAAACATCATAGGGTCATCATGTTTAGGGGAGTCATTGCTATCACCTAAGTCAACGAACCAAATTTGGAACTGGACCAATGACCGCCACCGATACCAATTCAATAAATGCCGCGCCGGACACCGGCGCTGACGATCCCAATCGTGTCCGTATTTTCGACACCACGTTGCGCGACGGCGAACAGTCTCCCGGCTGTTCGATGAACCTGGAGGAAAAGGTTCGCGTTGCTCTGATACTCGAAGAAATGGGTGTCGATATCATCGAAGCCGGGTTCCCCATCGCTTCGAACGGCGATTTCGAGGCCGTTCGTGAAGTCGCCAACGCCGTCAAGACGAGTTCCGTCGCTGGACTGGCGCGGGCGTCGAGCAAGGATATCGACCGGGCCTGGGAAGCGCTGAAGGGCGCTGCGCAGCCGCGCATTCACACCTTCCTGTCGACCAGCCCGCTGCATATGCGGGTTAAGCTGCAGATGGAACCTGAAGAGGTTCATCAGGCCATCGTCGATAGCGTCTCCCATGCGCGCAATTTGTGCCCCGACGTGGAATGGTCGCCCGAAGACGGCTCGCGCACCGAGCATGATTTTTTGTGCCGGGTCGTCGAAAGCGCCATCCGCGCGGGGGCGACCACGATCAACATTCCCGACACGGTCGGCTATGCGGTGCCCGGTGAATTCGCTGAACTCATCACCATGCTGTTCAACCGCGTGCCCAACATCGACAAGGCGGTTATTTCGGTGCATTGCCACAATGATCTGGGCTTGGCTGTCGCCAATTCACTGGCGGCGGTTGATGCCGGCGCCCGGCAGATCGAATGCACGATCAACGGTATTGGCGAGCGGGCGGGCAATTGTGCGCTCGAAGAAGTGGTCATGGCGCTGCGCACCCGGCCCGACGTCATGCCTTATACGTCGCGCGTCGATACGACCTTCATCACAAGGGCCAGCCATTTGGTGTCGACGATCACCGGTTTTGCGGTTCAGCCGAACAAGGCCATTGTCGGCGCCAATGCCTTTGCCCATGAATCCGGAATTCATCAGGACGGCGTTCTGAAAGACGCCCAGACCTACGAAATCATGACCCCGGAATCGGTCGGCCTGACCGAGTCCAATCTGGTGATGGGCAAACATTCCGGCAGCCATGCCTTTCGCGAGAAGCTGAAGGATCTGGGCTATGGCGATTTGGGTCAAAACGCCATCGCCGATGCCTTCCAACGCTTTAAGGATCTGGCCGATAAGAAGAAGGAAGTCTTCGACGAAGACATTATCGCGCTCGTCGATGACACTATCCAGCATGATAGCGACCGCATCCGGTTTGTCTCGCTGCAGGTCGTCGCCGGCTCGAAGGGTCCGCAGACCGCTGAGCTGGAACTTGAGATTGACGGCGAGGTGGCGGCGACCAAGTCGGACGGCAATGGTCCGGTCGATGCGATATTCAACGCCATTAAAGTCCTGTGCCCGCATTCGGCCACGTTGCAGCTGTATCAGGTGCATGCGGTGACCGGTGGAACCGATGCCCAAGCCGAAGTGACCGTGCGTCTGGAAGAAGACGGCAAGACGGTCAACGGGCAGGGTGCAGACGCTGATACCCTGGTGGCGTCGGTAAGGGCTTATTTACACGCTCTGAATAAGTTGAGCGTGAAACGTGAGAAGACAGCGCCGGCTGCGCTGTCGGCATAGGTGTAACCCCGAGGACATCGCCACCACGGTGATGTCCTCTCAATGCCCGGCGGCGAGGCCGGGCCGACGAGGCAACGAACGATGCTATCGCGAATTATGGGAGCCTTATCGGCTGACATGGCAATCGATCTGGGTACGGCGAACACGCTGGTGTACGTCAAAGGCCGGGACATTGTGCTGAACGAACCGTCGGTTGTTGCGATCGCGGAATCGAAGGGTAAGAAACGGGTTCTCGCCGTGGGCAACGAAGCCAAGCAGATGCTCGGCCGCACCCCCGGGAATATCCAGGCCATCCGGCCTTTGCGCGACGGTGTCATCGCCGACTTCGAAGTCGCCGAAGAGATGATCAAGGAATTTATCCGCAAGGTGCACAATCGGCGTGGCTTCTACAGTCCGCAAATCGTCGTGTGCG
>JABDJY010000316.1 GCA_013003285.1 Alphaproteobacteria bacterium
ATGGACCAGCGCGCCGGCTTGGTTGAGCTTTGGCGTGTTGAACGAGATGCCGAACTTCACCGGCATCAGGGCGAGGCCTTTCTTGAGCGTATCGTGCGACGCGTTGAAGGCATCGACGTCCCGGGACATGGCGTCGAAATCTATTTCTGCGCGCAGCCGGTCGACCAGTGGCACGATGATATTGTCGGTCACCCGTTGCTGATAGGGCGTCACATTGCGCTCGTCGGTGCCGTAGTAATTGACAGCCCGGATTTCGTCGACCGAACGACCAAGCGTCCGCGCGATATGTTCGATGACGGTTTCGATGACCAGCATGCCCTGGGGCCCGCCGAACCCACGGAAGGCGGTGTTCGACACCGTATTGGTCTTGCACGGATAGCCGCGCAGCCGGGCATTGGGCAGGTAGTAGCAATTATCGGCATGACATAGGGCGCGCGCCAAAACGCCGGGGCTGAGATCGGCCACATTGCCCGAACGCATGCCCATGAGAATATCGATGCCCTCGATCCGCCCGTCATCGTCGAACCCGACGTCATAGCGAAACAGGAAATCGTGGCGCTTGCCCGTGATGATCATGTCGTCATCGCGGCGCAGGCGAAGTTTCACCGGTTGGCCGCAGCGATCCGCCAGCAAGGCCGCGATCGCCGCGAAGATCGAAGGCTGGCTTTCCTTGCCGCCGAAGGCGCCGCCCATGCGCCGCACCTCGATCATCACCGCATTGGTCGGCACGCCGAGCACATGAGAGACGCCGTGCTGCACCTCGCTGGGATGCTGGGTCGAGCAATAGACGGTCATGTCGCCAAATTCGCCGGGCACCGCCATGGCGATATGGCTCTCGAGATAGAAGTGATCCTGGCCGCCGCACCTTATTTCGCCATCCACGCGATGGCTTGCATTGGCAATTGCCGTTTCGGGCTCGCCGATGGTCATGAATTGCGGCGGATAGGTGTAGAGTTCCTGCTCAAGAGCCTGTTCGATTTCGAGGACCGCCGGGCGCGCCTCATATTCGACGATCACCAAAGCTGCGGCGGCGCGCGCCTGATCATAGGTATCGGCGGCGATCGCAACCACCGGCGCGCCGACATAGTCAACGAATCCTTCGGCCAGGATCGGTTCGCCGTCGAACACCGGGCCGATATTATTGGTGCCGGGAATATCGGCGGCCGAGATGACGCCGCGAACCCCGTCAGCGGCCCGCGCCGCCGATACATCGATCGACACGATACCGGCATGGGGATGTGGGCTGGTGACCAGCACCACTTCCAAGGCACCCGGCAATAGAGGCATGTCGTCGATATACTGCGCCTGACCGGTGACATGGCCGCGCGCGCTGTCGTGGCGGACCTTGGTGTGAACCGCACCGACGATGTCGCTGTCGACGCTCATAACGCCATCACCTCCACATCGTCTGCGCCTTCGATATCGCGGAATAACCGCACGAATAGATTCTCGGCAACGCGCAAGCGGTATTCGGCGCTAGCCCGATGGTCGCTCAGCGGTGAGAAGTCTTTCCCGATTGCCGTCGCCGCTTGTCGGACAGTTTCTTCCGACCACGGCTTTCCGGTCAGCGCCGCTTCGCATTCGGCCGCCCTTTTGGGGATCGCCGCCATGCCGCCAAACGCAATCCGGGCGGCGGTCACCATGCCATCCTCCAGGGTCAGCCGGAACGCGCCGATCACGGATGAAATATCCTGGTCGTATCGTTTCGAGATTTTATAGGTACGGAATATCTGCCCCTTGCTCAGCTTGGGGATGCGCACGCTGTCAATGATCTCGTCTTTCGCCAGATCGGTCTTGCGGTAATCGAGAAAGAAATCCTCCAGCGCAATTTCCCGTGCGCCTCCGGGGCCGCGCAGCGCCAACACGGAGTCCAGCGCGATCAGGCAAGGTGGTGTATCGCCAATCGGCGAGGCATTGCCGATGTTGCCGCCGATGGTGCCGACATTGCGGATCTGCCGCGAGCCGATGCGGTGGATCAAAACGCCGAAGGAAGGATAAGCAGATTCTATGTGGGGTAACGCATCGGTATAAGTCGCCGCCGCGCCAATGGTGATCGACCTATCATTCTCTTCGATACGCCGCAGTTCATCGACATTCTGGGTGTAAATGGTAACCGGAAATTTCTGGCGTTGCTTGCTGAACAACAAGCCTAGATCGGTACCGCCCGACAGTAACGGCGCATCCGGGTATTCCAAGCGCCGTGCGATCAACTCCTCGATAGTCTTCGGGGCAAAATAAAGTTGGTTCTGGGCCTCGTAAGCGCCGCTCGCCTGTGGATCGCTCGGCCCGTCATCAATTGTAGAAACCTCAGGTCCAGCACATGCGGCGCGCGCGGCATCGACGATCGAGCGATAGCCGGTACAGCGGCAAAGGTTCCCGGCAAGGGCATCGTGAATGACCTCGTCGGTCACCGTCTCGCCGCTATGGCGCAGCGCGTGCAACGCCATGACGAAGCCGGGGGTGCAGAAGCCGCACTGAGTGCCGTCCTCGGTGACAATCGCCTGCTGAACGCTTTCCAGATCACCACCTTTTTCAGACAAGCCCTCAACGGTCACCACTTTCGCGCCATCGAGCTGTCCGACCACAAGCAGACAGGAATTAACCGCCTCGAGTTTACCCGAACCGTTGCGCACCATGACGATGGTGCAAGCGCCGCAATCACCCTCGGCGCAGCCTTCCTTGGTACCGGTGAGGCCGGCATTCTCGCGCAGAAATTCCAGAGCCGTCAGCGTCGGCGATACCGACACTTCTTCGCGAAGCTCGCCGTTCAATGTGAATTTGATCGCCACGGAAATTCTCGGTTCTCTCTTCGTTTACTCGATGTTCGCGCCGGCGCGGATCCAGGCGCCCAGCGCCTGGCGTTCTTCAGGTGTCATCTTGGTCTCGTTACCCAAGGGCATGGTATCGGTATCGATAGAGGTTTTCTTAATCGCCGATGCATGCTTCCGAATATCAGCCGCATCATCAAAACTAATACCCTTGGGCGGCACATCGAAGCCTTCATAGGTCGGGCGCGCGGCGTGGCAGACACTGCAACGGGCATCGATAATGGCGCGCACTTCGGTGAATTCGACCTTATCGCCGGTAACCGCTGCGCGCTCAGCTTGGATAGTCGGGAACGACGCCCAGCCCGCTGTGATGAGGAAAATAACCACAGCCGCCGGTATCGGCCACAGCGCCGGGGTGCTTGCGTTACGCAGGTTGAACCAATGCCGCACCAATGCGCCGGAAACCGAGATCGCGATCAAGAGAACCCAGCCTTGGGGATGACCGAAGGTCGCCGGGTAGTGGGTGCTCAACATGATGAAGAGCACCGGTAGGGTCAGGTAATTATTGTGGACCGAGCGCTGTTTTGCCCGTTTGCCAAGTGTTGGATCCGGCTCATCGCCGGCGTTACGGGCCGCAATCAGATTACGCTGCGCGGGAATGATGCGGCCGAAGACATTGAGCACCATCACGATGCCAATCAGCCCGCCGACATGAATATAGGCTGCCCGACCGGTGAACAATTGGCTTAAACCGACGGCGACGAGACAAATGACAATCACCGAGATCGTATTTGCCAAAAGCATATTGGCCTGGCCAAATTTCGAGGCGAACAAACTGTCATAGGCGACCCAGCCGACAACCAGCGTTCCGATTCCGATCCCAACCGCCTGCAACCGGGTTAAATCGGCGACTTCGGTATCGATCAGGAAAGCTTCGGCGCCGAGATAGTAGACGATCGCCAACAGGATGACGCCGGAGATGCCGGTAAAGCCGGCTTCCCACTTGAACCAGTGGAGTGTGCGCGGAATTGCCGACGGCACAACTTGGAACTTGTCGACCTCGTAAAAACCACCGCTATGAACCATCCACAATTCGCCCTCGACCCCCTCTTTGCCGGGTGCCGGCTTTTCGAGATGGGCGTCGAGCCACATAAAGAAAAAGGACGATCCGATCCAGGCGATGCCGGTGATGACATGGGTCCAGCGAACAACCAGGTTCAACCAGTCCAAAATGATAGTTTCCATGCCCTCTTACTCCATAACCATATCGACAATACGCAGACTTACGATTCGCGCGATGTTACGAATCGCTTCGGAAATTTCGGTCGACGGCTCGTTATTCAAACGGGTCTCGAACGCCGCCAATATCGACGCCTTGGTGTGTTCGCGCACCGCGATGATGAAGGGGAACCCAAACCGCGCCTGATAGTCGGTATTCAGCCGCGTGAATAAATCGAATTCTTCATCGGACAGCTGATCCAGGCCCACACTGGCCTGCTCGCGCGTGGAACTCTCGGTCAAATCACCGGCCCGGGCCGCTTTGCCGGCTAGATCCGGATGCGCCCGTATGAGGGCCAACTGCTCATCCTGGCCGGCGGCATTCATCACATCCAACAGTGTGGCAACCAGCTCGTCGCGCGTGGAATAGGGTAATGC
>JABDJY010000338.1 GCA_013003285.1 Alphaproteobacteria bacterium
ATCTTCCACGGCCACAGAGACCAACAGGCCGGGCATCGGCGACAGCAGGAACTTACTTCGGTCCGGCGGAACCTTTTCGGGCATCAGCGCGTTCAGTTCCGAGGCCCGCCGCGTGAGCACACGAACAGCGGCCTCGGCGCCGCCATGGGTCAGCCGATAGCCGGTTCCCTCCCGGTCAACCTGGAATGTGGCGGCAACACCATCGATCGTCACCGCCAATAGGGGTTCGCCGATCTGCCAATCGGCCGCAATATCAATCTCGCGACCTTCAATTGAGACACGCGCGCCGTCGCCGCCATGTCGGATCGCGACGTGCGTCGCCTCACTGCCGAACCACACGGTCAGATCAGCGGCCCCCGATGGATCGACGGGCGTACCCGCTTGTCCAATTTGCCGCCGACGCGCATCGCTCTTGGAATGGACGAAGGCCGCGGCCGCGAGGAACCTGTCCCGCAGATCGCCTTCCGGGTGAACCGGCGCATATCCATCGGGATATTCATCGTCGATGAAATCGGTCGACAGCCGGCCCTCGGCGAACCTTGGATGGGCCAGGACAGACGCCAGAAACGCCGTGTTGTTGCCGGTGCCGCGAATGTAATAGGCGTCGAGCGCGGCGCGCATCCGCGCAATCGCCGCGGCGCGGTCGGGACCATGGGTGACCAGCTTGGAAATCATCGGGTCATAGAACATCGAAATGTCGGAACCCTCGCCCACGCCGGTATCGATGCGCACGCTGCCGCCGCTGGTATCGGGCGGACGATAGCGCGCCAAACGGCCAATCGCCGGCAGAAAATTACGCGCCGGGTCCTCGGCATAGACCCGCGCCTCGATGGCCCAGCCCTCAGTGCGCACCTCTTCCTGGGTCAGTGGCAGCGGCTCACCGGCGGCGATCTGGAACATGATCTCGACAAGATCAAGGCCGGTGACCATCTCGGTGACCGGATGCTCGACCTGGAGCCGCGTATTCATTTCAAGGAAGTAGAAATTGCGGTCCTGGTCGACGATGAACTCCACGGTGCCGGCCGACTGGTAATCGACCGCGCGCGCCAGTGCACAGGCCTGCTCGCCCATGGCCGCACGCGTAGCCTCATCGAGCGCCAGCGACGGTGCTTCTTCGATGACCTTCTGGTGGCGCCGTTGGATCGAGCATTCGCGCTCACCGAGATAAATGACATTGCCGTGCCCATCGGCCAGCACCTGAATTTCGATATGGCGCGGCTCTTCGATATATTTTTCGATGAAGATCCGGTCATCGGCGAAGCTGGATCGGGCCTCATTTTGGGCGGAGCGAAAGCCATCGGCGACCTCGTCTTCGCTGCGCGCGATGCGCATGCCCTTTCCGCCCCCGCCGGCAGACGCCTTGATCATCACCGGGTAGCCGATGCCCTTGGCGATCTCGATTGCCGCATCTGCGTCTTCGATCACACCCAGATGCCCCGGTACGGTGCTTACACCCGCCGCGTCCGCCAGTTTCTTGGACTCGATCTTGTCGCCCATTGCCGCGATCGCATCGGGCGGCGGCCCGATGAACGTGACGCCAGCCTTTTCCAGCGTGCGGGCAAAGTCAGCATTCTCCGATAGAAACCCATAGCCGGGATGAACCGCCTCGGCGCCGGTTTGCTTGACGGCGGCGAGAACTTTCTCGGCGACTAGATAACTCTCGGCGGCCGGCGATGGTCCCAAATGGACCGCCTCATCGGCCATCCGTACAGCAAGCGAATCCCGGTCGGCGTCAGAATAAACCGCCACCGTGGCGATACCCATCCGCTTTGCCGTATGAATGACCCGGCAGGCAATTTCGCCGCGATTGGCGATAAGAATTTTTCCAAACATGGCGGCGAAACTAAGCAAGGACGCCGCATACCGCAACGCGTGATTTCACTTGATTTAACCTGGGTATCGTCGGGCCTTCCGGCCACGCTTGATGGGACATCCATCAAGGGAATAGTAAGGACTCGCGCACACCATTATGTTTCCAAAATTGTGTAGTTATTCGGATGGATAAAGCAGTGGCGAAGGCAGACTCCGTCGTGGCGGAAACCCGCGCAAAGGAGCAGGAAGAAGAAACCTCCTCCAAAAAGGTTCGGCCGCCCATTCACGTCCCCTTGGCACTTGCCCTGGTCGGCGGCGTCACCCTGTTGATTTTGATCGCGGTTGGCAGCGTATTGATCATCACGCTGGCCGGGGCGTCTGAAAATACCTTCTCACTGATCGGCCGCCAGGCCACAACATCGCTCGATCTGTTGGAATCTCGCATTAACAGTCAGCTGGAACCCATTGAAATCGTTGGCGATGACCTTGCCGTGCAATTCGCGGATGGCCGCCTCAATCTAGATGACCGGCGCGAGCGCGCGTTCGATACCTTCCGCGGTGTGTTTGCCTCTCTGCCGCAGGTTACCGCTGTGTTGTTTATCCCCGTCGAGGGGGAAGCGCTGCGAACCACGATTACAGAGGGGATCGTCATCGAGGTTCCACCCAATCCCCGGGTCCTGCAACGCCAGCGCACAGCGCTGGAGAATGCCCACCAACAGCCCGGCCCGGAATGGTCGGCGCCATTTTGGATTCAAAATATTAATCGTGCGGTCGTCACCCAACTGGTGCCGGTGCGCCGCGGTGAAGACTTTTTCGGATTGATCGCGGTAACCGTCAGTCTCGACAACATCGTACAGTTTCTGGCCGATCTGGAAAGACTGGAGAAGCTAAGTTCATTCATCCTCTACGATAGGGATTTCGTACTCGGTCACCCCCTGCTGCTCGAGACTGATTTCAATCCCGGCACCGATTTCGCCGACAACCCGCTGCCTACGGTCGACGATGTACCTGACCCCGCCTTTCGGCTATTGAACGGTGCGGGCGATCGCGCCGATCAACTGCTGCAAAACGCGCCAACGGTCACCGATGCGCGCGTCGATGACGACTTCATAATCATCACGCGCGATGTCAATAATTTTGGTCCCATCCCGTGGACCGTCGGTCTTAAATTCCGCACCGACGACGTCTCCGGCGAGGTGGACCGCCTGCGTAGTATCGCCATCGCCGGCCTGATAGTGCTCATTATCGCCGTTATAGTCGGCTTTCTATTCGCACGCCTGCTGAACCAGAAAATCGGCCAATTGGCGACCGCCGCCGAAACCATGAGCGGACTGGACATGGCCAAGGTGCCGCCAGTGCCCGATAGTTTCTTGAGCGAACTCTCCAACGCGGCCAACGCCTTCAACACGATGATCGGCGCCCTGCGCTGGTTCGAAACCTATGTGCCCAAGTCGTTGGTGTTGCGGCTAATGCAACAGCCCGACGAAGCCTCCCGCTCCGTAGAGCGCGAACTCACGATCCTATTCACCGACATCTCAGGTTTCAGCACTCTGGCCGAGGACCTGACAGCCGAACAGACGGCTTCACTTCTCAACGCACATTTCGAACTGCTTTCAAATTGCGTCGAGGCTGAGGGCGGGACCGTCGATAAATTCATCGGCGACAGTCTGATGGCGTTCTGGGGCGCTCCGGAAGAGGTCGAGGACCATGCCGCCCGCGCCTTACGCGCCGGCGCTGCCATACAAGAAGCCATTGTTTCCGATAACTTCAAGCGCGTGGCGGCGGACAAGCAGCCGGTATCGGTTCGCGTCGGCATCCATACCGGTAAGGCAATTATCGGTAATATCGGCTCGAAAAGCCGCATCAACTACACGGTCGTCGGCGATACGGTCAATGTCGCGTCGCGCTTGGAACAGCTGTCGAAAGATTTCGAAATCCGCGATCAGTGCGTCGTTTTGGTCAGCAAGGAATCGTGCGATAGCGGCAAGGATGCGTTGGGCGAAGACAGCGGCATAACCTTCAGCGAAATTGGCGACCATAATGTGCGTGGCCGCTCAAAACCGGTGACCGTATTCCGGGTCTACGCCGCCGAAAAATAGCCGCAACCGCTATAGCGGAATATTGTCGTGCTTCTTCCAGGGGTTCTCCAACTGCTTATTCTCTAGCAGCCGCAAGGCGCGGCAGAGACGCCGGCGGGTATTGCGCGGAAAGATGACGTCGTCGATGAAGCCCTTCTGGGCGGCGACAAACGGATTGGCGAAGCGGGCGCGATATTCCTCCGTCCGCGCCTCGATCTTGGCCGGGTCGTCGCGGTCTTCACGATAGATAATTTCGACCGCGCCTTTCGGCCCCATCACCGCGATCTCGGCCGTCGGCCAGGCATAGTTGAGATCGCCGCGAATATGCTTCGACGACATAACGTCGTAGGCCCCGCCATAGGCCTTGCGGGTGATGACGGTGACTTTCGGCACGGTCGCCTCGGCATAAGCGAACAGTAACTTCGCGCCATGCTTGATGATGCCGCCATATTCCTGCGCAGTGCCGGGCAAGAAGCCCGGTACATCGACAAAAGTGACGATGGGGATATTGAAACAATCGCAGAAGCGCACAAACCGCGCGCCTTTCTTTGCCGAATCAATATCCAAACAGCCGGCGAGAACCATCGGTTGGTTGGCAACGAAGCCGACCGTGCGGCCCTCCATGCGGCCAAAACCGATGACGATGTTGCCAGCATATTCGGGCTGTAATTCGAAGAAGTCGCCCTCATCGACCACCTTCTCGATCAGCTCTTTAATGTCGTAGGGCTTGGTCGAATCCGGCGGCACCAGCGTATCGAGCGAGGGCTCGGCGCGATCGAAGGGATCACTGGTCGGCCAGACCGGCGGGTCCTCGCGGTTACTCATGGGCAGGAAATCGAAGAATCGGCGCAGTTGCGCCAGTGTATCCACATCGTTTTCGAACGCGCCGTCGGCCACGCCCGATTTGCTGTTATGGGTGGTGGCACCCCCGAGTTCCTCGTGGGTGACCTCCTCATGGGTCACGGTTTTGACCACATCGGGGCCGGTGACGAACATGTAGGAGGTGTCGCGCACCATGAAAATAAAATCTGTAATCGCCGGTGAATAGACCGCACCGCCGGCGCAGGGCCCCATGATCGCCGAAATCTGCGGGACGACCCCGGAGGCGTTGACGTTGCGCTGAAATACCTCGGCATAACCGGCCAGCGAGCCCACGCCTTCCTGGATGCGGGCACCGCCGGAATCGTTAAGCCCGATCACCGGCGCGCCAACGGCCATCGCCTTATCCATGACCTTGCAAATTTTTGCCGCGTGGGCCTCCGACAGGGACCCGCCAAACACCGTAAAGTCCTGGGAAAAAACGAACACGGTGCGACCGTTTATGGTGCCCCAGCCGATCACCACGCCATCGCCGGGGATGGGCTCGATATCCACTGTCAGCTCGTTGGGTTCCTGTTCAACGAACATGTCCCATTCTTCGAATGAACCCTCATCGAGCAGTAGTTCGAGGCGCTCACGCGCGGTTAGCTTGCCCTTGGCATGCTGCGCGTCGATGCGTTTTTCACCGCCGCCCAGGCGCGCCCGCGCACGGCGGGATTCGAGTTCGTCGAGAATATCTTGCATGGGAACCGGCCCGTTTCTGCAGTTGTCGCCTATGGAGATAGCAGAAAATACCGGAGTCAGACCAGCCATGCGCCGGTGTATCTAGGGGTGGCTGATCTAGGGGTTGCGGCAGAGCTCGAAAAACTGCGCGGCGGTCTTGAGGTCGGCGCGAGCCGTCGCACGGCTGGCCTCTGCCTCCGCATCGGTGCCCCATTTCTCGACCTGCCACATTTCGTCCAGATAGCCAGCTTCGAACGCGGTCTCGGCGTCGAGCCGACCTTGCGAAAGCGCCAGCGCAATAATGAGAGATCCACTGGCGGTGGTCGCGAGGCCTAGAGCCGACATCTCAAAGATATTATGAGCCGCCACCACCGCCTGCAGCGCCGTGAGGCTCTCTGGCGGCTGGGCTATCGGCGCGACCCCCTGGGTTACGGTCAAAGGCGCTGAAATGGCGTCCCCCACCCATTCGACCAGGGGCTGCCAGGTCTCCATTTGCCGTGCCACTAGTGTTGCCGGGTTGTCGGCGCGATAGCATAGCAAATCGGTCTCCCCATAGGCGGCGATCTGCCGGACATAGGCTGCAACGTCTGACGAAATCCGGTCGAGTGCCGTCGCCGCAACTTGGGTCAGCGGCATGCTACCAACGACGATTTCGTCGCCCTGCGCTTCCCATTCCGCCGCGATGGCAGCTGCTAGGCCCTCGCCGGGCACCTGTAAGGGTTTGCGTGCCGGTGTTTGCACCGATTTCCGATCGAGCATTATTGAGAAGGCCGACGTCGCCTCATCGGCTTCAACCGTAACCGTCTTGTAAAACCGCTTCATGTCTACTCGCCATTACCCCGCAGCGGCAATAACTGCTTCACCGCATCGATAAGCTGATTCGCGCTGTCGGTTCCCGCTTCAGGCGGGGCTTCCGCCTCGGGGTTACCGCTAAAATCAGCGGGTTGTTCCGGCAGCGGAGGAACTTCAGCCGACTGAACAGCTTCCAGGCATGGATTATCATGGCTGCCCAGCGAACCCAAGCTCAGCAACGCGGCGGGTGGAAAAACGACGGCGCCGACTAACCCCCCGATGCGCCGCAATATTGATAGTTCATCGGGCGTAATCGAGGGATCGACCAGCGGCCCGCTCAGGTTTACCGGCACCGCGACGCTAAGCGTGGGATTTTTGGCGGAGGGGGCGACATAAAATTCGAGCGTATCATGGGCCAGATCGACCTGCCCCTTGCCGGTTAGGCGCAGAACTTCTGAATCCAGCAACGCAACACGGCTCGTCGCGACGCCACCGTGCAGATCGAAATCACCGGCGACACAATTGATCGGCGTCCACTCACTGTCGCTGCCGCCCAAGTCCGACAATATCTCGCTGACACCACCGACCAAGAGACTGAGGCTTCCCGTTTTAACCTCGCCGCTATCCATCAGGACCCGCACATGGCCGCCCGACGAGCCGACAATTTCAGCCACCGACCAGCCAAGGCCCGAAATCGACAGGTCCAGTCCGCTGGTGCCGCGGACAAGTTCGTCATCAAAAATTCGCGCGAAAAGACTGCCAACATCGAAATCCCGGGCCGCCAGCTTCAGGGAAACCGCCGGCGGGTGGGCGCGGGCATCGACCCTTAAGTCGCCTGTAAACTCCCGGCCGTCGAACCGAGCCTCGGCCGGAGTCACGCGGAGCTGACCATCCTTCAGGTCGAACGCGAGCGTGGCCGCACGGAATATATACTCGGTCGCCACCAGGGTTTCCGCCGCGATCGACAGTTCCCCGTCGAAATCCCTTAGAGCCGCGAAATCGATCCGGTCATCGTTCAACAGCCGGTCTTGCGCCGGGGGTGCTGTCCCATCATCCGACACAAGCCAGGGGGTCAAATCGAGCCATGTCGCCGCCAGATTACCCTCGAGATTGAGGCGCGGTTTCGACACATCGACCAACAGATCGCCGGAAACATTGCTATCGGCCAATGCAAATGAGAGATCGCTCAGGAGAAATATCTCGGACGTGCCGCTCAACGTCGCGGACAAACGCGCCGGCCCGAGTGATGGCAGGACGACACCCAAGAGCGGCTCAAAGGGGATAAGAGTGTCCGCCGATACGTCGATATGGAGCGCCAAGCCTGTCGCGGCGAAGGGGTCGGCGATGGTCCCGGCGGCGGCCAGGGTGACCCCGTCGATCGAGCCCCGTAAATCCACCGAATAGGGCTTATCGCGGGCGACCAATTCGGCAATATCGCCGGCGCGTCCTTCAAGGTCGAACGTCACGACCCTCCCATCGCTGTCCAATTGGCCCCGCGCGGCGATCCGCATCAGGCCATCGCCGCTCACATCACGCAGCCCCAGCCGATGGAGTTGAAGCTCTTGGGTTTGACCGGTGCGGGCGTCGCGAACGGTGACGTTTGCATTATGAACATCGAAATCGCCGATGCTCTGCAACAGAAAATCTCGGCGAACGCCGGCCGCGTTCTCCGCACCAACAATTTCTTCTGACCCGAATTCGAAGTTCGTGCGGCCCTGCTTGTCGATCTCGACCAGAATGTCGGCACCCCGCAGGATCAGACGCTGAATGACAATCTCACCGCGCCGCAGCCGCCAAGCATCCACCTCGGCCGTGGCCTCGGATATCCGCAGCATATCGGGCGCACTACCATCGGCCGCATTGGCCAACTGGACATCGTTGATGGTGAGCGTGGTTACCCGGCCGAGCGAGACGACGATATCGCCGCCGAACACGATCTTACGGCCGGTTTCCGCCTCGATAGCCGCGGAAATCTGCGCCTTATAGGCATTCACGTCCGAACCCGCGACCAGGGCCGCCAGGATCAAAATGACGGTCCCGCCGAGAACGACGGCAAGCTTCAGAATTGTCCAAAAGCGCATACAAAAACGTACCGGACAACCGGTTAGGAATGGTTACCTATCGATTGGGATTTGTCTCGAATGCGGCCTTAACGCGGCCGGTCACAAGGGCCGAGAATCGCCGTTTTCAGCCGTAAAACCGAGCTTTGCCCAGCTTTCGGCGCAATGGCCGCTCAATGGCGCGACAATATCCATCCGCGCGCCGGTGACCGGGTGGGGGAAAGTGACCGAGCGCGCATGGAGGTGGAGCTTGTTGGACAGACCGGCAATAAAGGCTTCGGCACCGCCATATTTACCGTCGCCCACGATGGGGGTGCCCAAAACGGTGCAATGGACGCGCAGCTGGTGGGTACGCCCGGTGAGCGGGTTCATGGTCAACCACGCGGCCCGTTGCCCGGCTTGCTCGACAATGGCGTAGCGGGTGATAGCGCTCTGCCCGTCTTCTTTCGCAGGGCGTACTTTCTCACCGCCCTGCCCCGGTGTTTTCGCCAGGGGAAGATCGATCTGGCCTTCTCTGGGGCTTGGCACCCCGGCGACCAAGGCCCAATAGGTTTTCACCACATCATGGTCGCGAAACTGCCGGGTCAATTGACGCGCCGTGGCCGCACTACGGGCCAGCAACAACACGCCACTGGTATCCTTATCCAGCCGGTGCACCAAACGCGGCTTTTCCGCGGCGTCGAAGCGCAGCGCCTCGAGCATCCCATCTAGATGACGTGGGGTCTTGCTGCCGCCCTGGACCGCCAATCCGCTGGGCTTATTCAGCGCGATGATCGCATCGTCGCGATAGAGGACTCTCGCCTGAAGATCGGCGGCATCCGCCGGGGCGACGGCCGCGACGGTGCGCGGCGGGGCATCGGGTAGATTGATCGGCGGCAGCCGAACGGACTGGCCCTCGGACAGACGCTGCCCAGGCTTCGCCCGTTTGCCATCGACACGAATTTGCCCGGTTCGCAGCCACTTGGCTAGCTGACCATAGGGCACATCGGGCAAGAGCCGGCGCAGCCAGCGATCGAGCCGGACGGCCTCGTCGTCCGCCCCGACATCCAAATGGCGCACCGACGGCGCCTGCGTATTGGTCTCCGGGCTCACGCCAGAACCAGCCGCATCAACCGCAAGCCGGCGAACAGCGCCAGTATGGAGATCCCCACCGAGGCCGCCACATAGATCGATAATATTATCGGCGTCCCCCGTTCATAAAGCGTCGCCACGTCGAGCGAGAAGGTGGAAAAAGTAGTGAAAGCGCCAAGCACGCCAACGGTCAACAGCGCCCGCATCTCAAGCGACGGCGACCAGACCAGCGCCATGAATTCGATCAACACGCCCATGAGGAACGACCCCGTCACATTGACCACCAGAGTGCCCCACGGAAATCCGTGTCCTATGAGCAGCGTCATGGCGACCGAAACATAGTGCCGGCCGACGGCGCCGATGGCGCCGCCGATGGCAATAGCGAGAACGAGTTTCATAGGCCGAAGCTAACGGTCGCCGCCGCGTCGAACAAGGCGGAGAGATCGGTCATTCGGCGTCATCATCGGGGTTCTCACCGACCGCACCGCGATCACGCAGACGCTGCCAATAGGCCAAACGCTTGGCGATTTCGCGCTCGAAACCGCGATCGACTGGCTGATAGAAACGCTGGCGCGCCATTTCGTCGGGAAAATAGTCCTGGCCCGAGAACCCTTCCTCGGTGGCGTGATCGTAGGCGTAACCGGCCCCATAGCCGATATCCTTCATCAGCTGGGTCGGCGCATTCAAGATGTGTTTCGGCGGGGTCAGCGATCCCGATTTCTTTACTGCCTTCATGGCCGTACCGAATGCCTTATAGGCGGCGTTCGACTTAGGCGCAGTAGCTAGATAAAGCGCGCATTGCGCCAGGGCCAATTCGCCTTCCGGGCTGCCGATGCGTTCATAGGCCTCCCAGGCGGCCAAAGCCTGGGGCAATGCCTGGGGATCGGCCAATCCAATATCCTCGACTGCGGCGCGGGTCAGCCGACGGCCGATAAAACGCGGATCTTCACCGCCGGCCAACATACGGGCCAACCAGTATAGGGCGGCATCCGCATCCGAGCCGCGGATGGATTTGTGCAGCGCGCTAATCAGATTGTAATGGGCTTCCTGACCCTTGTCGTAGAGCGGCGCCCGTTTCTGTACGGTCTCGGCCAACTCCGCAGCTTCGAGAATCGGCGCCTCGGGTAACAGAAACAGTTCTTCAGCCAGGTTCAGCACATAACGTCCGTCGCCATCGGCCATCGCCCGCAAGGCCTCGCGCCCGCCCTCGTTAAGCGGCAGTGCCCGGCCTTCCTCGGATTCGGCCCTGCAAAGTAATTCTTCCAGACCCTCGTCGGAGATCCGGTGCAGGACAAAGACCTGGCACCGGGACAGTAGAGCCGCATTAATCTCGAATGACGGGTTCTCGGTGGTGGCGCCGACCAGTGTCACCGTGCCGTCTTCCACGTAGGGCAGGAATCCATCTTGCTGAGCTTTGTTAAAGCGGTGAATTTCGTCGATAAACAGCAATGTTCCGCGCCCGTCGGCGCGGTGGGCCTTGGCCCGTTCGAACACTTTGCGTAGATCCGCCACCCCAGAAAATACCGCCGATAAGGGCTCGAACTCGGCGTCGGAGATATCCGCCAACAAACGGGCGATGGTCGTTTTACCACAGCCCGGCGGGCCCCATAACACCATGCTGGCAACACGCCGCTGCGCCGCCATACGGCCAATCGGCCCGTCGACACCAAGTAAGTGATCCTGCCCTACGGTTTCCGCCAACGTGGCGGGCCGCAGACGGTCCGCCAAAGGCCGATAGGCCTGGCCGCCAAACAGCTGCGGCGGCTGGTCGGAAGCGCTCAACCGGGCACCGTGACTGTCAATCGCTGACCGCCGCGCCGAATGGCCAGCCGCCAAGCATCCGGCCGTGCTTCGACGGCCTGCGCCAGCGTCACCACCGATCCAATTTCGGTATCGTTGACCCGCAATACGATATCGCCGGGCCGGAATCCGAGCCGTGCGGCCGGACTTCCTCGCGCCACATCGATGATCAGCACGCCCGTGGTGAGCCGGCTAAGGCCCCGCTCTTCCGCAACCGCGGGAGAGATATTCACCACGGTCGCCCCAGCCATGGGTTGCGAGCCGGCTAATTGGGTCTCCTCACGCGCAGGTATCTCAGGTGGGGCCTCGAGCGGCAGGCGTATGCGCACATCGCCACTGGGACGCATCACCGAGAGGTCCGCCGCCGCGCCGATTTCACTTGTGGCGATGCGAAAGGCGAGGCTCTCCATGTCGTCAACCCGCTGACCGTCGACCGCGACGATGATATCGCCCACCCGTAATCCGCTGCGCCGCGCTGGGCCGTCCGGATGCAATTCGGAGACCAGCGCCCCGGTCGGCCGCGGCAGTCCGATGGCTTCGGCTATTTCGGCAGTGACGTCTTGCATATCGGCCCCCAACCACGGCCGAAGCAGCCGGCCGGTCTCCTCGGCGCCGGCGATCACCGTGCGCACCATATTGCCCGGCACGGCAAAACCAATGCCCTGACTGCCACCGCTACGGCTGAAGATCGCCGTATTCACGCCGGCGAGTTTGCCATCCATGCGCAGCAGCGCCCCACCGGAGTTACCGGGATTGATGGCGGCGTCGGTCTGAATGAAGAAGTTGAAATCGGTGATGCCCACATTTGTTCGCGCCAAGCCGGAAACGATGCCGCTGGTGACGGTTTGTCCAACACCGAAAGGGTTGCCGATGGCGATGACCAGATCGCCGACTTCCAAATCGTTGCTATCGCCGATTTCGATATGGGGCAACTCGGTGTCCCCGACGTCGATCTTGAGAACCGCCAGATCGGACCGTTCGTCCTCGCGCAGCACGGTTGCGGTAAATTCCCGACGATCGGCCAATACGACCTTAATCTCGTCGGCGCCCGTGATGACGTGAAAATTGGTCACGATGAGGCCATCCGGTTCAACGATGACACCGGACCCCAGAGATGTCTCAACGCGCTCGCGTGGCCGCTGCTGGAAGGTATCGCCGAAGAAACGGCGGAAAAAAGGATCGTCGACCAACGGCGAAACGCGCCGGGTCACGGCCTTGCGGGTAAAGATATTCACCACCGCGGGCGCGGCTTTTTTCACCAGTGGCGCAAAGGACAGGGTGATGGCGTCCGCGCTATCCGGCACGGTCTTCTGCACCGCCGCTAACCCAGGTAATCCGGTTAAAGCAGGCCCCGCAATCGCGACAGCCAGCGCGATGGCTCGGGTTCTGCGAGAAAGGCTAAATTTCAGCATCCTGTTATCCTAGCCTGGAATTGCGGTTAAATCTGCGTCTAGGATCTAATATGGTTGCGCGCAGCGAGCGGTCAAAGAAAAAGGGCCGCCCAAGAGCGGCCCCAATATTCTTCGTCGGTGCGCCTGTACTTAGGCGGCTTCCTCATCATAGTCGTCGTCATCGCCCAGCACGGGGCCCGAATCGAGGCCTTTTGCATCTTCGTCGCGGTCGACCAATTCGATAATGCCGATCGGCGCCGAATCGCCATAGCGATAGCCGGCCTTCAAGACCCGCGTGTAACCACCGGGGCGGTCGGCATAACGTTCGGCCAGGGTGGTGAACAGCTTATCGACCAGGGCCGGATCGCGAAGTGCCGAGATCGCCTGGCGGCGGGCATGCAAATCGCCCCGTTTGCCCAGCGTGATCAGCCGATCAACGATACCGCGAAGCTCCTTGGCTTTCGGCACGGTCGTCGTGATCTGCTCATGCTTGAGCAGCGCCACCGCCATGTTCGAGAACATGGCCTTGCGGTGACTGGAAGTTCGGTTGAGCTTGCGCCCGCTCATACGGTGACGCATCGGACAATACTCCTACTTATAACGACCGTTAAAAGGGCTCTTCGAGCCGTTTGGCCATGTCTTCAATGTTTTCCGGCGGCCAGCTGGAGATCTCCATGCCAAGATGGAGTCCCATTTGGGCCAGGACTTCCTTGATTTCGTTCAGCGACTTGCGGCCGAAGTTCGGCGTGCGCAGCATCTCGGCCTCGGTCTTTTGAACCAAATCGCCGATATAGATGATGTTGTCGTTTTTCAGACAATTCGCCGAACGAACCGATAATTCCAGCTCGTCGACTTTGCGCAACAGGTTGCGGTTGAACTCGAGGTCTTCCTGGACGACTTCGATCTGTTGCACCGCTTGCGGCTCTTCGAAATTGACGAAGAGTTGCAGCTGGTCCTGCAGGATGCGCGCCGCCAAGGCGATTGTGTCTTCGGCGTTTACCGCGCCGTTGGTTTCGATTTCCAAAGTCAGGCTGTCGAGATCGGTACGCTCGCCGATGCGCGCATGGCCGACTTGATAGGACACTTTCTTGACCGGCGAAAACAGCGCATCAACGGGGATCAGCCCGATCGGCGCATCCGCCGCCCGGTTCTGTGCCGCCGGAACATAGCCCTTGCCGGATTCAACGGTCATTTCCATCACCACCCGCGCGCCCTGGTCGAGGGTCAGCAACACATGATCGGGGTCCATGATTTCGATGTCCGGACCGGTTTCGATCTGGCTGGCGGTTACTTCGCCGGGGCCGGTCGCGGTCAGCGTGATGCGCTTGGGACCTTCGCTATGCATGCGCAGCGACATGCCCTTGATGTTCAACACGATGTCCGTGATGTCTTCGCGAACGCCGGGGATCGACGAGAACTCGTGGAGCACGCCTTCGATCTGGATCGAGGTCACCGCCGCGCCTTGCAGCGACGACAGCAGAACCCGGCGCATGGCGTTACCCAGGGTCAATCCGAATCCCCGCTCGAGCGGCTCGGCGACGACGGTCGCTTGGCGCGCGGGGTTGATGCCCGGCTGGATGTCGAGTTTGTTTGGCTTGATTAAATCAGTCCAATTCTTCTGCAGCATTTATGGCCTACCTTAAATATCGACTAAACCGGTTTACCGATTGTCGGAACAGCGCGCCCGGGGAAACTGGTGTCGGGCGAAGCGACGGCGAATGCAGGGTGATTACTCTTAATTCGGACGCCCCGCGCGCCCGGCCGCGTTAGACGCGGCGGCGTTTACGCGGACGGCACCCATTATGGGGGACCGGGGTTACATCGCGGATCGAGGTGATTTCAAAGCCAACCGCCTGCAATGCCCGCAACGCCGACTCACGACCCGACCCGGGGCCGCGAACCTGCACCGCCAGAGTTTTCATGCCGTGCTCCTGCGCCTTGCGACCGGCGTCTTCCGCCGCCATCTGAGCCGCATAGGGAGTCGACTTACGCGATCCTTTAAACCCGCGGTTACCTGCGGACGACCAGGCGATAGCATTGCCTTGCGCGTCGGTAATTGTGACGTGGGTGTTGTTGAACGTCGCGCTGACATGCGCCACACCCGACGTGATGTTTTTGCGTTCGCGTTTGCGTACGCGCGTTGTTGTTGCGGCTTTTGCCATTACCTTCTAATCCAATATCTGCGTTAACTAGACTTTTTTCTTGCCGGTAATCGGCCGTGCTTTACCCTTACGGGTGCGCGCGTTGGTGTGCGTACGCTGACCATGCACCGGCAGACCTTTGCGGTGACGAATACCGCGATAGCACCCCAAATCCATGTAGCGCTTGATGTTCATGGCCACTTCGCGGCGCAGATCACCCTCGACCTGGTAATCCCGGTCGATGGTTTCGCGCACCCGAATGACCTCATCATCGGTCAATTCATGGACTCGGCGTTCCAACGGCAAATCGCACTTTTCACAGATTTCGACCGCCTTGGTGTGGCCGATACCATGGATATAAGTCAGCGCAATAGGCAGCCGCTTTTGCGTTGGAATGTTGACACCAGCAATACGCGCCACGCTCCGAACTCCTTACGTTACGGTGCAGATAAATAGAACAATTTTCGGGTAACCGAAGCTGGCGGATTATATGATTTTCCGCCGTTTGGTCAACAGCTTAGACGGCTGAGACCAATTGTTCTATCTGTGCTGTCACCTGTTCAATCGACTGCATTCCGTCGACCTGTTTCAACATGCCTCGATCCCGGTAAAACGGCAGGATCGGGGCGGTTTGTTCATGATAGACCCCAAGTCGCTTGCGCAGGGTCTCGGCATTATCGTCGCTCCGCCGCTCGGATTCGGGCATTTGCGCCACCCGGGCGTTAATCCGATCGACTAAAATCTCGTCATCGACGGAGATTTCAATAACAAAATCAAGAGGTAGGCCCTTCTCAGCGAGCATCACCTCGAGCGCCTCGGCCTGTGCCGTCGTGCGCGGAAATCCATCGAGAATGAAGCCATTGACGCAATCAGGCTGGCTAATTCGCTCCGAAATGATCTGAATCATAATATCGTCGGGCATAAGTTGGCCGGCATCCATGACCGCTTTGGCCTGTGTGCCGAGCTCACTGCCCGAACTCGCGGCAGCACGCAGCATATCGCCCGTCGATAGTTGGACGATCGAGTGTGTGTCTTCCAAAAATTTCGCCTGGGTGCCTTTTCCGGCTCCCGGCGGACCGAGCAATATAATATTCATGAGCCTAAGTTGAGAAGCAGCGTTACCCGCGCCGGCCTTTCAGTTTCGCCTTGCGGATCAAACCTTCATATTGGTGTGCCAACAAATGGCTTTGTATTTGCGCCACCGTATCCATCGAGACGACGACAACGATCAGGAGGCTGGTGCCGCCGAAGAAGAACGGCAAGGAAAACCGAGAAATGAGAATTTCCGGCAACAGCGCCACGGCCACCAAATAGGTTGCCCCGACCACGGTCAGGCGCGACAGCACATAGTCGAAATAATCAGCCGTGTTCTTGCCGGGCCGAATGCCTGGAACGAAGCCGCCATTCTTCTTCAGATTGTCCGCGGTCTCGGCCGGGTTGAAGACAATCGCGGTATAGAAGAACGCGAAAAAGGCAATCAACAGCGCGAACACAATCAAGAAAGCGGGCTGGCCACGACCCAGATTAGCCGTGATAAAACCCAAGAACCCATCGCCGCCACCGCCGGAGAAGCCGGCAATCGAGGCCGGAGTCAGCAGGATTGAGGTGGCAAAAATAATTGGAATGACGCCGGACGTATTTAACTTCAAGGGAATATGAGACGCTTCGCCGCCAAACATCCGGTTACCGACCTGACGCTTGGGATATTGCACGATGATGCGGCGCTGGGCCCGCTCGAAGTAGACGATGATCGCGATAACAGCGACCGCCATGAGCAAGAAAGCGACGATGACCAGAACCGGCAAGGCGCCAGTGCGCCCGAGCTCAAGCGTCGATGCCAAGGCAGTGGGCAGGTTGGCGACGATGCCGGAGAAGATGATCAACGAGATGCCGTTACCGACGCCGCGCGCGGTGATCTGCTCTCCCAGCCACATTAAGAACATGGTGCCACCAACGATGGTGATCACCGTGCTGGCGCGGAAGAAGAGCCCAGGATCGGCAACCGCGGCGCCTGCCGACGAGTTCAGCGATTCCAAACCGACCGACAGCCCATAAGCCTGGATAACCGCCAAAAACACCGTCAGGTAACGGGTGTACTGGTTAATTTTCTTGCGCCCGCTCTCGCCCTCTTTCTTCATGGCTTCGAAACGCGGCGAGATCGCCGTCATGAGCTGCATGATAATGGCGGCGGAAATATAGGGGATGACGTTGAGCGCAAATATGCTCATGCGCGACAGGGCGCCGCCGGCAAAAGCGTCGAAGACACCGAGGATGCCACCCGATTGCTGGGCGAAAATATCGCCGATAACCGTGGGATCGATGCCGGGAATGGGAATGAAGGTACCCAACCGGTAGACGATCAGCGCGCCTAAGGTAAACAGGAGCCGCTGTTTAAGCTCCTTAGCCTTGCCGAAAGCCCCAAGATTGAGGCCGGAGGCAAGTTGTTCGGCTGTCGTTGCCATTAATTCATCCGATCCCGGTCGCCGCGTAGCCCCTTTGATCTGGGGAGCCGTCGCAATGCTTCAAGCCTTATCGCGCCTGTTATTCCGCGTCTTCCGTAGACGCGGCATCACCTTCATCGGCAGCTGCTTCCGGCGCGCTTGCTTCCGCGGCCGGTGCGGCTTTTTTGCCTTTATGCCTTCTTTTCTTGGACTCGACCGGCTCCGGCGCCGGACGAACCGTGATCGTGCCGCCGGCCTTTTCAACCGCCGCCGCCGCCGATTTCGTGGCGCCGGTGACGTTCAACTGAACTTTCGCGCTCAACTCGCCGCTGCCGATCAACCGCACGCCATCCAACTTGCGCCGGATAACACCGGCCGCCGCCAAAACATCTTCGGTGATCTCGGCCTTGGCGTCGATCTTTCCGGCGTCGATGGCAATTTGTAGCCGGCCCAGGGTCAGTTCCTGATAGCGGCTGCGGTTTGGCTTGGTAAAACCGCGCTTCGGCAAACGCCGATACAGGGGCATCTGGCCCCCTTCGAAGCCCACCAGCGAGACACCGCTGCGCGACTTCTGGCCCTTCATGCCGCGACCGGCGGTCTTGCCAAGTCCCGAACCGATGCCACGACCAGCGCGTTTGCGCTTTTTGACGGCACCGTCGTTGTCAGATAACTCGTTCAAATTCATGACTTTTTCTTTCCGTCAGCCGGCTCCCCGAAGGGCGCTATCAGCTAATTTCCTCAACACGGACCAGATGGCTGACCTTTGCCGCCATGCCACGTACCGCCGGCGTGTCTTCCAACTCGCGAACCCGATGCATCTTGTTCAGGCCGAGACCGATCAGCGTCTGGCGCTGATCAGAGCGCCGGCCGATGGGACTACCGGTCTGGGTGACGCGAATACGTCCTGCTTTCTTATCAGCCATTTGCCGCTTCCTGTGCGCCAGCGTCTTCCGACGCGCCGCGCTGTCCAACGATCTGAGATACTTTAACGCCGCGCCGCGACGCCACCGCCCGTGGCGACGACGTTTTGGTCAGCGCATCGAAGGCCGCCTTGATCATGTTATGGGGGTTGGAGCTGCCGACCGATTTCGAGACAACGTCCTGAACGCCCAAGCATTCGAAAATAGCGCGCAACGGACCACCGGCGATTACCCCGGTACCGGCCGGCGCCGCGCGCAAGATGACCTTGCCGGCGCCGAAGCGTCCGCGCATATCGTGATGCAGCGTGCGGCCTTCGCGCAACGGGATGCGAACCATGGTCTGCTTGGCCTGCTCGGTCGCCTTGCGGATCGCCTCCGGCACTTCACGTGCCTTACCCGATCCATGACCGACCCGGCCGTTACCATCGCCAACAACGACGATGGCGGCAAAACCGAAGCGCCGGCCGCCTTTTACAACTTTCGCCACACGGTTGATGCTGACCAGCCGCTCGAGCAGTTCGCTTTCTTCGCGAGAGTCGCGCCGTCCGCGCCTTTGCGGTGCCTGTGCCATATCCAGATTCCTTAAAAGTTCAGGCCGCCCTCGCGGGCCGCCTCGGCAAGGGCCTTAACGCGCCCGTGAAAAATGTAACTGCCGCGATCGAAGACCACGTCGGTGACCCCGGCTGCCTTGGCGCGTTCGGCGACAAGTTTGCCGACTTCGACCGCCGCTTCGATGTTGCAGCCCTTGGCGCCCTTGAAAGCCTGGTCTTTGGACGAGGCCTGCGCAACGGTGCGCCCCGCCACGTCGTCGATGACTTGTACGTAGATATGCCGGTCCGACCGAAACACGGACAAACGCGGACGCAGCTTCGATACCTTGCGTAGCTTGGCGCGTGTGCGGGTTCGCCGGCGCTGTGCCAATTGGGACGAACTGATGGTCATTTCTTCTTGCCTTCCTTACGCAAAATCTGCTCGCCGCGATAACGAATGCCCTTGCCCTTATAGGGTTCGGGTTTCCGGAACGCGCGAATTTCCGCCGCAACCTGGCCAACCACTTGCTTATCTGACCCAGAAATTTCGATCGTCGTCTGGGTCTCGCACTTGATCTCGATACCTTCGGGAATCGGATAATTGATGTCGTGGCTGTAACCGAGCTGCAGGTTCAAATTCTTACCCTGAACCGCGGCACGGTAACCAACGCCCGTAATGTCGAGAGTCTTGGAAAAGCCTTCCGAGACACCGGTTACCAGGTTGGTCAGGATCGCCTGGGAGGTTCCCCACATGGCGCGACCACGCTTGGTCTCTTCGCGCGGCTTCACCCAAATCAGGTTTTCCTCGCGGCTAACCTCCACCTCACGCGGCAGGGTCACCGAAAGCTCGCCCAGCTTACCTTTGGCGCGAACCAGTTGGTCCACAATTTCGATATCAATCCCATCTGGGACTGCAACCGGGTTTTTGCCAACACGCGACATCGTTCTAAACTCCGTATTCGGCCAGCGTTAAAAGACGCGGCACAAAATCTCTCCGCCGACATTCTGCGTCCGCGCATCATGATCGGCGAGCACACCCTTCGGCGTCGACAGAATGGCAACCCCCAAACCGTCATAAATCTTGCCGAGATCGTTAATCTTCGAATAGACCCGCTGACCGGGGCGCGACACACGCTGAATCTCACGGATAACCGGCTCGCCCTCATAATATTTCAGCTCGATGGTCAGCTCCGAAATACCATTGCGTAGCTCAGCACTACTGTAGCCGCGGATATAGCCCTCGCTTTGCAGAACGTTGAGGACGTTCGCACGAAGCTTCGAGGCCGGTGAAATGACAGACGACATGCCCGCACGCTGTCCGTTACGGATGCGTGTCAGCATATCTCCAAGGGGATCGCTCATTGACATTGCGGTATCTCCCTTACCAACTCGATTTAACCATGCCGGGAATACGTCCCGACGATGCAAGATCACGTACGGCGATACGCGACATCCGGAACTTCCGGTAAACCCCGCGCGGCCGCCCGGTCAATTCGCAGCGGTTGCGAATACGAACCTTTGATGAATTACGCGGCAGCTTGGCCAGCTTCATGCGGGCCGCAAAACGATCTTCAGGACTACGCGACTGATCGGCCGCGACTGCCTTCAACTCGTTACGCTTAGCTTCAAAACGGAGGGTCAATGCCTTCCGCTTCTTGTTACGCTCTATTGAACTTTTCTTCGCCATTCGCTGTTGCCTCTTGTCGGCGCTTAAGTGTTGATCGGCAATTCGAAGCCGCGCAGTAACTCACGCGCTTCGTCATCGGTGTTCGCAGTTGTGCAAATCACCACGTCCATGCCTCTGATTTCGTCAATATCGTCATAGTTGATCTCCGGAAACACGATCTGCTCGCGAAGACCCAACGCGTAATTGCCGCGCCCGTCGAAACTTCTCGGGCTCAACCCGCGGAAATCTCGCACCCGGGGAAGCGCGATCGTAATCAGACGATCGAGAAACTCGTACATCCGCTCGCCCCGCAGCGTGACCTTGCAGCCAATCGGCATGCCTTCGCGCAGCTTAAAGTTGGCGACCGACTGACGCGCCCGGTTGAGCACCGGCTTCTGGCCGGAAATCAGGGTCATCTCATTCAGGGCGGAATCGATCTTCTTCGAATCCTGTGCGGCCTCACCGATACCCATATTGAGCACAATTTTATCTAGCCGCGGCACCTGGTGATC
The DNA here is from genome assembly GCA_013003285.1 of Alphaproteobacteria bacterium. GTDB lineage: Bacteria > Pseudomonadota > Alphaproteobacteria > UBA6615 > UBA6615 > JABDJY01. Next base: position 20,757 of record JABDJY010000338.1, read on the forward strand.
GTTGCTGTAGCCGAGCTCTTCTTTCAGCTTCGGCTTCAGGACCGTGTCGTAATGTTCGTTCAAACGTGTTGCCATCTCTACCTACCGGTCAACGACTTCGCCAGACCGCATGGCCACGCGCACTTTGCGTCCATCGTCGAGCGTTTTGAAGCCAATCCGTGTCGGCTTGTCTGTTTTCGGATCCACGACAGCAACATTCGAAGCATGGAGCATGGCTTCGATTTCGTTGATGCCGCCGGGGGACGTCTGGGTCGGGCGCTGATGGCGTTTCATCATATTAACGCCTTGAACCAAGACCCGATTGCGCTCGCGGTCGACCCGCAACACTTCACCCGTTTTACCTTTATCACGCCCGCTAATGACGACGACATTGTCGCCGCGGCGGACCTTCATCTTGATCTTCTTCGCTTTATCGGCGGACATCTACAAAACCTCCGGCGCGAGCGAGACGATTTTCATGTAACGCTTCGCGCGCAACTCGCGCGTGACCGGGCCAAAAATACGGGTCCCAATCGGCTCGCCTTGCTGATCCAGCAACACAGCCGCGTTACGATCAAATCGGATCGTGCTGCCATCTTCACGGTGAATATCACTCTTCGTGCGCACAATAAGCGCCCGATGGATCTCACCCTTTTTCACACGGCCCCGCGGAATCGCCTCCTTTACAGAGACAACAATCACGTCGCCAACACCTGCCGTCATGTGCTTGGAACCGCCAAGCACCTTGATGCATTGCACCCGACGAGCGCCGCTATTGTCGGCAACCGAGAGGTTGGTTTGCATCTGAATCATCGACTTTAGTCCTCTTAAGTCCGCCGGCTAGGCGACAACTTTTTCAATAACTTCAAAACGCTTGCGCCGGGAAATTGGCCGGCATTCGCGTATCCGCACCATGTCTCCAACCGAATAACTGTCGGATTCGTCATGCGCGGCGTATCTTTTCGACTGTGTGATGATTTTCTTATAAAGAGGGTGCATCACACGGCGATCTATCCGGACGACTACAGTCTTTTCCATCTTATCGCTAACCACTTCACCGGTAAGAACACGTCGCGGCATTTCTTCTCAACTCCCGTCGATTACTTAGCGCTGGCACGTTCGCCGAGAACAGTCTTCACCCGGGCCAAATCACGCCGTACTTGGCGTTGCCGGGCTGTGTTCTCGAGCTGTCCGCTCGCTTTTTGAAAACGCAAGTTGAAGGCTTCTTTCTTCAAGTCGCGTATTTGATCCTGCAATTCGTCGTCGCTCTTTGCGCGAAATTCACCAACTTTCACAATCCACCTACCCTGCCAACCGGTTAACGATGCGCGTCTGCACCGGCAATTTGGCCGAGGCCAAGCGGAACGCCTCTTCGGCAACTTCTTGCGACACGCCATCGAGTTCGAACATCACCCGGCCCGGTTTAATCCGCACCATCCAATATTCAGGCGTACCCTTACCCTTACCCATGCGCACCTCGGCCGGCTTGGTACTGACCGGAACATCGGGGAAGACGCGGATCCACACGCGACCGGCACGCTTCATGTGACGGGTCATCGCGCGGCGCGCCGCCTCAATTTGACGCGCCGTAACACGACCTGGCGTTACCGCCTTAAGGCCGTAGGAGCCAAAGTTGAGGCTGTTGCCAGAGTACGCCAGCCCATGCAGGCGACCCTTATGTTGTTTACGAAACTTTGTTCGTTTTGGACTGAGCATTGTTCGCTTACCTATTCACAGCTTAACGCTGTGGGCCGCCGCCAGATTGTTGCTGTTCAATCCGACGGTCTTGCGCCATCGGATCATGTTCCATGATTTCGCCACGATAGACCCAAACTTTAACGCCACATGCGCCGTAGGTGGTCTGCGCCGTTGCCGTGCCGTACTGCACATCCGCACGAAGCGTGTGAAGCGGGACACTGCCTTCAAGATATTGCTCGGTACGAGCGATTTCGGCGCCGCCAAGACGGCCGCCGCACATGATGCGCACACCGTCAGCGCCCAACCGCATGGCGTTCTGCACCGAGCGTTTCATGGCGCGTCTAAATCCGACCCGGCGCTCGAGCTGCTGCGCGATGTTTTCCGCCACCAAAACCGCATCGATTTCAGGCTTACGTACTTCGACAATGTTCAGGCTGACTTCCGAACCCGTGCGCAAGGCCAGATCGGAGCGCAGCTTTTCGATGTCCGCCCCCTTCTTACCGATGACAACGCCGGGACGTGCCGTGTGAATGGTGATCCGCGCCTTTTTCGCCGGGCGTTCGATGATGACTCGGCTGACACCGGCACCCACCAGACGCTTATCGAGAAATTTGCGCAGTTCCAAATCTTCCAGCAACAAGGTGCCATACGCGGCGCCGTCGGCGAACCAGCGGGAATCCCAGGTCCGGTTGATACCGAGCCGGAGCCCAATGGGATTTACTTTTTGGCCCATTACGATGCCTCCTCTTGCTCGCGCACAACCAGGGTAATGCTGCTAAACGGCTTCAGTATTCGAGCCATCCGGCCGCGCGCCCGGGGACGCCAACGTTTCATGACAATGCCTTTACCCACTGTCGCTTCAGCGACAATCAACCGGTCAACGTCAAGTTGATGGTTGTTCTCGGCATTGGCGATGGCGCTTTCCAGCCCCACCTTTACTTCCTTGGTAATGCGCCGACGTGAAAATTCCAGATCGTTCAAGGCGGTCTGTACGTTCTTTCCGCGGATCGATTGCGCCACCAGATTGAGCTTCTGCGGGCTGACCCGAAGCGAACTTACGACAGCGCGTGCCTCGTTATCCGCCAGACGCCGGGGCGATGATTTCTTACCCATGACTAAGCCCGCCTCGCCTTACGATCGGCGGTATGGCCATAATAGGTGCGCGTCGGTGAGAACTCGCCGAATTTATGGCCGACCATATTTTCAGTTACCAGAACGGGGATGAATTTATGCCCGTTATGAACCCCGAAAGTCAGACCGACAAATTGCGGTAAAATTGTCGACCGCCGCGACCATGTCTTGATCACGTCGTTGCGCCCGGACCCCCGAACAGTCTCTGCCTTTTTCAGCAGATAGCTGTCGATAAACGGTCCTTTCCAAATGGAACGTGCCACCTCGGTCTCCTCTACTTCGCGCGCCGGCGCAGGATGAGCGACTGGGTCCGCTTATTGGACCGGGTCCGCTTACCCTTTGTCGGTTTACCCCAGGGGGTTACAGGATGACGGCCACCAGAGGTCCGCCCCTCGCCACCGCCATGGGGATGATCGATCGGGTTCATGGCAACACCACGAACGGCCGGGCGTTTGCCCAACCAACGTTTACGTCCCGCCTTACCCAGTTTGATATTCGACTTATCGGCGTTCGATACGGCGCCGATTGTCGCCATGCATTCGGCGCGCACCATGCGCACTTCGCCCGAGGTCAGCTTCAACAGCGCATAACCTTGGTCGCGACCAACGAGCTGCACATAGGTGCCACCGGCGCGAGCTAGTTTGCCGCCACCTTGAGCCTTCAATTCGACATTGTGAATGATGGTACCGATGGGGATCGAGCGCAGCGGCATGGCATTGCCCGGCTTAATATCGGCGCGCTCGCTGGCGACGACTTTGTCGCCAACACTCAAACGCTGCGGCGCTAGAATATAGCTCTGCTCGCCATCGTCATATTTGATCAGCGCGATGAAGGCGCTGCGATTGGGGTCGTATTCGACCCGCTCGACCGTCGCCGGAACATCGAACTTGTTGCGCCGGAAATCGATCTTCCGATACAGCCTTTTATGCCCGCCACCGCGACGCCGCGCGGTAATTCGACCGGCGTTATTGCGGCCGCCTTTTTTCGTCAAGCCCTCGGTGAGTTGCTTGACCGGATCGCCCTTCCACAATGCAGAGCGATCGACCAGCACCAGCCCCCGCTGGCCGGGCGTATTCGGCTTATATTGCTTCAGTGCCATCGTTACTTTCCCTTACACGCCCGACGAAATGTCGATCGATTCGCCTTCGGCGAGCCGAACCACGGCTTTTTTATAATCCGACGTGCGCCCCAAACGGCCGCGCCAGCGCTTGGTCTTACCGACCTGACGCAGCGTGTTAACGCCATCGACTTTCACGCCGAACAGACCTTCGATCGCAGCGCGAATTTCCGGCTTGGTCGCATCCAACGGCACCCGGAACACTACTTGGTTATGCTCCGACACCAATGTCGATTTCTCGGTGATAACCGGGTAGCGAACGATATCGTACATCCGCTCCTGGCTAATCGTTATGCGACCGCGCGGTTTACGTGACGTGCTCATCGCAGACGCTCCTGTAACTGTTCGACCGCGTCACGGGTCAGCACCAGCGTATCGCGGCGCAGAATATCGAAAACATTGGCGCCCTTCTGCGGCAGCAAATCGATGCCGGGGATATTACGGGTCGCCAGCACCATGTTTTGGTCAAGCTCGGCGCCATCGACGATCAAGGCCGACGTCAATCCCAACTTATCCAAGGTAGCCGCCATGGGCTTGGTCTTGGGTTCGCCCGGCTTCGCCGCATCGACAATAATCAGCTTGCCGTCGGCCTGCTTGGATGACAACGCCGTCTTCAAAGCCAGCCGGCGTACCTTCTTCGGCATTTCCATATCGTGGCTGCGCGGGGTCGGGCCGAAAGTCGTCTGGCCACCGCGCATCTGCGCCGAACGGTTACTGCCGCGCCGTGCCCGGCCTGTGCCCTTTTGCTTGAACGGCTTCGCACCGGTTCCGGAAATCTCGCCGACCGTTTTGGTCTTGTGGGTTCCCTGGCGACGCTTGGCGAGTTGATAGTTCACCATACGGCTGAGCAAGTCCTTGCGCACCGGCACGCCAAAGATCGCGTCGTCGAGCTCAATCTCGCCGGCGGCCTTATTGTCGAGGCTGATTACCTTACACTTCATGACTTATTCCTTCGCCGCATCGTCGGCGCCGTCGTCAGCAGCACCGGCGTCGGCAGCACCGTCGTCCGTGGCCGCTTCGGGGGCTTCCTCAGCCGCGGCCTCTTCCGGCGCGTCCTCGACCGGCTCTTCAGCCTCCGCGTCACCGAGAAGGGCTGCCGGGAACGGCAGATCATCCGGAGCGGCCTTCTTGATGGCGTCGCTCAACAGAACGTAGCTGCCGCGCGAACCCGGCACGGCGCCTTCGACTGCGATCAATCCGTCTTCGGCATCCGTCGAGATAACGCGCAAATTCTGAATGGTCACGCGCTCATCGCCCATGTGACCGGCCATCTTCTTGCCTTTGAACACCTTACCGGGATCCTGGCACTGTCCAGTTGATCCATGGCTGCGATGCGAGATCGACACGCCGTGCGAAGCCCGTAAGCCTTTGAAATGATGCCGCTTCATGGCGCCGGCAAAACCCTTACCGATCGACGTGCCAACTACATCGACATACTGACCGGCAAGAAAATGGGCCGCCGAAAGTTCAACGCCGGTATCGAGCAACGCATCGGCATCGACGCGAAATTCCGCCAGGCGGCGTTTCGGTTCCACTTTCGCCTTGGCGAAATGGCCGCGCATTGCCTGGCCTACCCGCTTCGGCTTGGCCGGCCCAACACCGAGCTGCACGGCGGTATAACCGTCGCGCTCTTCAGTACGCTGAGCAACAACCTGGCAGCTATCGACCTTGAGCAGGGTCACCGGCAAATGATTTCCGGTGTCGTCGAAGACCCGGGTCATGCCAAGTTTTTGAGCTATTAGTCCGGTACGCATAATCGTCTCTTACAGCTTGATCTCGACATCGACGCCAGCGGCCAGGTCGAGCTTCATCAGCGCGTCAACCGTTTGCGGCGTCGGATCGATAATATCGAGCAACCGCTTATGGGTGCGGATCTCGAATTGTTCACGCGACTTTTTGTTCACATGCGGCGAGCGCAGCACGGTGAATTTCTCAATACGTGTCGGCAACGGGATCGGCCCGCGGACATCGGCGCCGGTGCGTTTCGCCGTACCGACGATCTCACTGGCTGACTGGTCGAGGATCCGATGATCGAAAGCTTTCAATCTGATCCGAATATGCTGGCTGTCCATAGCGGTGTCCCGTAAGAGAACCGGCGGCCTCACTATTGAGGCCGCCGGGCAAAAGTTTTGTTATTCAATAATCGAGGTGACGACGCCGGCGCCGACGGTGCGGCCGCCTTCACGAATGGCGAAGCGTAGACCCTCATCCATCGCAATCGGCGCGATCAAGTTGATCTGCATCGAAATGTTATCACCCGGCATCACCATCTCCGTGCCTTCCGGCAAATCAACCGTCCCCGTCACATCCGTCGTGCGGAAGTAAAACTGCGGACGATAGTTCGAGAAAAACGGCGTATGACGGCCCCCCTCATCCTTCGTCAGGATATACGCCTCGCACATGAACTTCGTGTGCGGTGTAATCGAACCCGGCTTCGACAGCACCTGCCCGCGCTCCACTTCCTCGCGCTTCGTACCGCGCAGCAGAACACCCACATTGTCGCCCGCCTCGCCCTGATCCAGCAGCTTGCGGAACATCTCAACGCCCGTGCACGTCGTCTTCGTCGTATCCTTGATGCCGACGATCTCAATCTCGTCGCCCACATTCACAATGCCGCGCTCGATACGACCCGTCACAACCGTGCCTCGGCCCGAAATCGAAAACACATCCTCGATCGGCATCAGGAAAGGCTGATCCTTCGGACGATCGGGCTGCGGAATATATTCGTCCACCGCCGCCATCAGCTCCAGGATCGAGTTCTTGCCCGTCGCCTCGTCGCCATCTTCCAGCGCCACCAGCGCCGATCCCTTGACGATCGGAATATCGTCGCCCGGGAAGTCGTACGAGCTCAACAGCTCGCGCACTTCCATCTCAACCAGCTCCAACAACTCCTCGTCGTCGACCTGGTCGGTCTTATTCATGTAAATCACCAGCGCCGGCACACCAACCTGGCGCGCCAACAGGATATGCTCGCGGGTCTGCGGCATCGGACCGTCCGCCGCGCTCACCACCAAAATAGCGCCATCCATCTGCGCCGCACCCGTGATCATGTTCTTCACGTAATCCGCATGGCCCGGGCAATCCACGTGCGCGTAGTGACGCGCGTCCGTCTCATACTCAACATGCGCCGTCGAGATCGTGATACCCCGCGCCCGTTCCTCCGGCGCCTTGTCGATCTGGTCATACGCCGTAAAGTCAGCACCACCCGCCTCAGCCAGCACCTTCGTGATCGCCGCCGTCAGCGTCGTCTTACCGTGATCAACATGGCCAATCGTGCCTATGTTGCAATGCGGCTTCGTACGCTCAAATTTTTCCTTCGACATC
>JABDJY010000353.1 GCA_013003285.1 Alphaproteobacteria bacterium
ATCGCCAGCCCGCTGCGCTTGTCCGAAACGCCGGTCGAATATCGCCACCACCCGCCCCTGCTTGGCGAGCACACGAAAGAAGTGCTAGCAGAAAAACTGGGGCTCGACGACGCGGCGCTGGCAGACCTGAAGGCCAGCGGCGCCATCGGCTGATAGCTCTGAGGAGAAAACCAATGAATGTCGACTGGATCAGCATCGCCGATAAGGTGCCCGACGATGGCACCAACGTATTGGTGACGACAGAATATGCCGGCAAGCGCTATGTCACCGCGGCGCACCGCCACGGCGCTTTCTGGCTGGGTTCGGAATCGCACGAGGTTCTGCTCGGCGACGTCGTCGCTTGGGTGGAACTGCCCGAACCCTGGTCTTCCTAATTATTCCCAGACGGGCCCGTCATGACATTGGTTAAACTTTGCGAACTCGACGATATTGCCGACCAGGAAGCCAAGAGCTTTGTCGGCCGGGTCGATGGCAAGCAGCGCAACATCTTTGCCGTGCGCAAGGCCGACAATTATTACGTCTATCTCAACCACTGCCCCCATGCCGGCGCGTTGATCGACCATATCCAGGGCAAGTTCTTCAACGGCGACGGCACGCTGTTGCGCTGCGGCATGCACGGCGCGCTGTTTCAAATCGAAGATGGCGAATGCACCGACGGGCCGTGCATGGGCAAAAGCCTGACCCCTGTGCCGTCCGAGACCAAGGCGGACGGGCTCTATATCGAGGAAACTTGAGCAGCAGCTCTCCACGATTTCGTGACCTGGACCAATTGACCAGGCTTGCGCACTTGAAACGCTGTAGGCTCAAAGCCTAAGATGCTTGCAAGAATTTCCAAATTTTTAAAATCATAGGGAAAACGCCATGAAATTCGTCCTGTACTCGGATATCCACGCACAGCTGCCACAGCTCGAGGCGGTGCAAAAGGCGGTCGACGCCGAAAAGGCGGACAAGGAAGTCGTCATTGGCGATCTGCTGATGCTCGGCCCGTCGCCGTCCGAAGTGGTCGACAATATCCGCTCGCGTCCCAACACCGACGTGGTGGTCGGCAACCTCGATCTATGGGTCACCGATAAGCGCTGGGAAACCCACGAACCGCGCAGCCCGCATCAGGCCTGGATGTTCGAAATGGCCAAACAGACCCGCGAGATGCTGTCGGAAGATCAACTTCACTGGCTGTCGAATTTGCCCTTCTCGATCACCTATTCCCCCGAGCAAGGCCATGACTTCTTCATCTTCCACGGCACGCCCTACGACATCGGCGACGACGATGCCTTGCCGGCGCGGCTGACCGACGATGAGGTCAAAGAGAAGATCAAAGGCGTCACCGCAAAGATCATGGCACACGGCCATATCCACGGGCCCTATGTTCGTGAAGTCGGTGATCAAACCATCGTCTGCGTCGCCGCGGTTGGCATGCAGTGGGACGGCGACCCGCGGCCTTCATATGGTGTCGTTGAATATCACGGCGACGGCAAATGGACCGCCGAAGTCAAACATGTCGAGTTCGACTGCGAAGAGCAGGCGACCTACAACGAAAATTGCTGGATCGAGCATGGCGACCGTATCGCCGGCATGATCCGCACTGGAACCTTCTGGAATCCGGACCACATGCCCCACTAAGCCGGCGCCTTCACTGGCTCGGATGACGACAACGCCGAAATCTGCGCCGCCCTTCTGGGTGGCGCAGACCAAGCAACTCATCCGCCGCCGCTACGCCCGGCTCGCGTCCACCGACGCCTTCCAACCGGATCCACGAACAAAAGCCATCGACGCCGGCTGTCCGGCCGCTTGGTACGACGCCTTGCCCGTCCGCGCGGCCCAGGCCTTTTCCGGCTGCGGTTGGCCGGCCGGTGATCTCGACCCCGCCGGCTTGCAAACCGTCATTGATTTGGGCTGCGGCGGCGGCCTCGATTCACGATTTCTTGCCGAGCGGCTGAGCGCCAACGCCCAAATCATCGCCCTCGATCTAACGCCGGAGGCGCTGACCCGCGCCCGCGACACGCTGACCGGTGCCGGTGGCGCGACGGTGCGGCTGCTCGCGGCGGATATGGAAAGCCTCCCTCTCCCCGACGGCTGCGCCGATGCGGTCATCGCCAACGCCGCGCTAAACCTCGCCACCGATAAACCGGCGGCGTTCGCGGAAATAGTCCGTGTCCTGCGCCCCGGCGGCCATTTAGTTGCCGCCGACTTGGTTCGAGAGGGCCCGCTGCCGCCGGAGATCCTGGCCAATCCCATGGCCATGGCGACGTCGCTCGGCGGTGTCACGGAGGAAGCCGAGTTGCTGGCCATGCTCGAAGGTGCTGGTCTGCGGGACATTTCGATTAGCGGCCACTGTCCGTTTGGACCGGTCATGGCGGTGAGCGTCATCGCTACACGGTAGCTACCACAAGGCAAAGAAAAAGGTCGTCCCGGCGAACCGAGACGACCCAGGTGGCGCCACCTTTTTTAGGCGGCTTATTTCGTGACCCGCTACTCCGCCGCGATGGCGAAGTCTGGAATTTCCAGTTCGGGCAAAATCTTTTCCATAAAGGTCGACAGCTCTTCCAGCATGTCGTCCTTGGGCTGCTGCGCCCAATGGAAGATCAGGGTGATGTATTCGGCCGGGACCTCGGCATAGGTTTCCTTCCAAGCCGCGATCGATTCATCCAGCGTGCCGCCAATGAAGATGCCTGAATCTTTCATCGACTGAACCAGCTGGTCGTCGGAGCCTTGCGGGAATTGCGGGAAGAACGGCCCATAGAAGTTCTTGTAGATGTCGAGATCGTATTCGCGCAGCTTGCGGTTATAGTCTTCGGGGGTCTTCGCGATGTGCGGCCAACGCACCATGTTTTGGTTCTGACCGCGTTGGAATGTGCGGCCGTGCATGGCGGCTTCATCGACATAGAGGTCGACCAATTCGGACATGCCCTGGGTGGTCATGAAGTAGGTCGGGATGAAACCGTGCTTGGCGCAGAACTTAATCGAGTCCGGGCTCTTCGAGGCCGCTACCATGACCGGCGGATGGGGCTTCTGAAAAGGCTTCGGCACCACGCTCACGCGCTGCACCGCGCCATTCTCATCGATCTCGCCCTCGACCCCCGCCTCCGACGCAATCTTCCAGGCCGGATAGTCTTCGACACCGGTATCGAACGGATACGGCGCCTTATAAAATTTACCATCGAGGCGAACTGATTCTTCGGTCCAGCATTTGAGGACCATTTCGACGCGCTCTTCGAATATCTCGCGATTTCGCTTATCGTTGTCGCTGCCGTCGGACACCGTCGCCACTGAATCGGAAAACTGACCGATGATGTTGGTCCAGCGCGACTGGTAACCGCGCGCAAAACCAACCCAGAATTTACCCTTGGTCAGGTGATCGATGATCGCGGTTTCCTCGGCAACCCGGATCGGATCCTGGGTCGCCGCCACATAACCGAGCGCGCCCACATGCATATTCTTGACCTGGCCTGCCCAATAGGCGTTCAAGACGCCGGGATTGGGTCCAACTTCATAGCCTTCCGAATGAAAATGATGCTCGATCGCCCCCATGCCCCAGACGCCCATATCGTCGGCTGCCTTGGCGATGTCGGTCCACTCATGGACGAGGCGATGGTACATATCGCTATCATTGCCCAGGGGACGGTTGGCCTTGCGGCCTTCCTCACCGTCGGAGGGGAACATCGGGTAAAGTTGTAAAATTACTTTCGGCAGCGCCATGCTGTACTCCCTTAAACTAAAATACGCGGTATTTCTGGGCTCTTTCGATGGCGAACCTAATGATTCAGAGCTCCAACCGCCAATAGTAAGTCGCAATAATAGCTATAAGAAATCTATATAGTAAAATGCCCCACTACCGGAATTAGCGGTAGTGGGGCATTAATTCTCACGACTGGTGAATTGCCGACTAAAGCCGGCTATTCCGCGGCGGCGGCAAACTCGGGTACCTCGAGCTCTGGCAATACCTTATCCATGAATTGCTGCAGCTCATCCATCATTACCTCCTTCGGACATTGTGCCCAATGCCAAATCAAGGTGATGTATTCGGCGGGAGCTTGATCGTAGATCTCGCGCCATTGACGGATCGACTCATCGACGGTGCCGCCGATAAAGATGCCCGATTCCTGCATCGCGTCAATGTGAGTGGCCTCATCAGCGCTCTGTGGGAACTGCGGGAAGAACGGTCCGTAGAAGTTCTTGTAGATGTCCAAATCATAGTCGCGCAGTCGCTGCAAATACTCATCATGCGACTTGGTGATATGAGGCCAACGGACAATGTTTTGGTTCTGGCCAAGCGCATATTTGATGCCATGCTTGGCGCCTTCTTCTACGTACAGATTGGCCATCTCGACATAAGTTAGCGTGTGCATGAAATAGGTCGGAATGAAACCATTACGGGCGCAAAACTGAATCGACTCCGGACTTTTCGAGGCGGCGACCATGACGGGCGGATGCGGTTTCTGATAGGGCTTGGGCACAACGCAGACCCGGCGCACGGCGCCATTATCGTCGATCTCCCCCAACGCACCAGCCTCGCCGGCGATCTGCCGGGCCGGATAATTCACGACCCCCGTGTCTCGCGGAAACGGCGCCTTATAGTACTTGCCGTCGAAGGAGATCGATTCATTGGTCCAAGCTTCAATCACCTGCATGACTCGTTCTTCGAATATTTCGCGATTCTGGTGGTCGGCGGCACTCTTGTCCGACACTGTCGCCTCGGTACCGGTAAATTGACCGAGAATATTGGTCCAGCGGGACTGATAGCCGCGTGCGAACCCCACGAAGTAGCGGCCATCGCACATATGGTCGATGATCGCCGTTTCTTCCGCAACGCGGATCGGATCCTGCGTCGACATGACGTAACCCAAAGCCCCGATATTGGCGTTCTTGACCAACGCCGACCAGCGGGCATTCAGCACGCCCGGATTGGGGCCGACTTCATAACCCTCGGAATGAAGATGATGCTCGATGGTCCCAAGACCCCAAACCCCCATCTTATCGGCCTCGACCACCACATCGTCCCATTCGTGGACAATCTTGTGATAGATCTCAGAATCGGTTCCCAATGCGCGGCGCGCCTTGCGGCCTTCTTCGCCGGCGGAGGGAAACATCGGATAGAGTTGGAGAATAACTTTCGGCAGTGCCATAACGAACTCCTACATTATAGCGCGCTTGCGGCGCGCTATTGATTGAGTTCCCCTGCGCAGAAACCCTAAGAAACTTGAGGATGTCGAACAAATAATAAGTTTGGATATTTCCTATAGTTTTTGACTATAATACGGTCGCTAACTTCACACGGTGGCAAACCCTTGGATCTGCGCCATATTCGTTCGTTTATTGCGGTTTATGAGGAAGGCAGCATCAATCGTGCGGCCACGCGCCTGCACTGCGCCCAGCCGAGCCTCAGCCTGCAATTGCGTAATCTGGAAGAATCCCTGTCGGTCGAGCTGTTCGAGCGCCATGCCCGCGGTGCCCGGC
>JABDJY010000406.1 GCA_013003285.1 Alphaproteobacteria bacterium
CGGATGAGGTCTTATATTAGTTACAAAACACATTCCTCATCCTGAGGAGCGATCGCAGATCGCGTCTCGAAGGATGGGGGCCGCGCAGCTAAGCCTTGCCGCGGAAGGCGTTGGTGATCGGATAGCGGCGGTCGCGGCCGAAGGCGCGACTGGTGAGCTTGACCCCCGGCGGCGCCTGGCGGCGCTTATATTCGGCCATCTCGAGCAAGCGCCAGATGCGCTGGACGACGGCCGCGTCATGGCCGCGCGCCACCAAATCGTCGGCGCCCAAATCCTCCTCGATCAGGCCGTGCAGGATGGCGTCGAGCTCGTCATAGGGCGGCAGCGAATCCTCATCCTTCTGATCGGGCCGCAACTCGGCCGAGGGCGGCTTGGTGATCATGCGTTCGGGGATCACGTCGCCGGCCGGGCCGAGCACCCCGCTGGGATGTTGTTCGTTGCGCCAGCGGCACAGGCGGAACACATCGGTCTTGTAGACGTCCTTCAATATGGAATAGCCGCCGGCCATGTCGCCATAGATGGTCGCGTAGCCGACCGACATTTCCGACTTGTTGCCGGTGGTCAGCAGCATGGCGCCGGTGGTGTTGCTAATCGCCATAAGCGTGAGGCCGCGCGCGCGGCTTTGAATGTTTTCCGCCGTCACCCCCGCGGCGGGCTGGTTGAGCCCCTGCTTGAGCATCTCGTCGAACGCCGCCATGGCCGGTTCGATGTCGATCGAATCGAGGCGCACCGCCAGATTGTCGGCCAGCGCCTTTGCGTCGTCGAGACTGTCCTGGCTGGTGAAGGGCGACGGCATCATCACGCAATGCACCCGCTCCGGTCCCAGCGCATCGGCGGCGACCACGGCGGTGATGCCCGAATCGATGCCGCCCGACAGGCCGATGACGACGCCGGGAAAGCCGTTCTTGTTGACGTAATCGCGCAGGCCCAACACCATGGCTTGATAAATCCGCTCGCTGCCTTCGATCTGCGGCGTCAGCACGCCTTCGCTGCAGCGCCACGGGTCCTGGCCATCACCGCGCTGCCAACGCGTCACGGACAGGTTTTCGACGAACTGCGGCGCGGCCGCCGCCATCTTGCGATCGCCATTGAGCACGAACGAACCGCCATCGAACACTAACTCGTCCTGGCCCCCCACCTGGTTCACATAGATCAACGGCAGGTCGGTCTCGGTCACCCGCTCGACGGCGAGGTTGAGCCGCACATCGACCTTGTCGCGCTCATATGGGCTGCCATTGATGATGACCAGAATCTCGGCGCCGGATTCCTGCAGGGTCTCGCAAACATCGGGCGTCCACATATCCTCGCACACGGCGACCCCGAGCCGCACGCCGCGGAAGTTCACCGGGCCCGGCGGCGCGCCGGCGTCGAACACCCGCTTCTCGTCGAACACGCCGTAATTGGGCAGATCATATTTGTCGCGCCGGGTGACGATCTTGCCGCCGTCGAGCACCAGGGCGGCGTTGTAGCGCTTGCCATCCTCATCGAGCCAGGGCGCGCCAACAATCAAACCCGGGCCGCCGTCGGCTGTGTCGGCCGCCAACGCCTCGACCCCCTCGCGCACCGCGGCCAGGAAAGCGTTCTTCAACACCAGGTCTTCCGGCGGGTAGCCCGAGACGCAAAGCTCGGTGCCGACCACCAGATCGGCGCCGCCGGCCGCCGCCGCCGCGCGGGCGGCGCGGATACGAGCCACATTGCCATCGATATCGCCGACCGTGGGATTTAGCTGCGCCAGCGCAATCGTTAATGAATCTGTCATTCGTAAATGTTTCCTTCAGGGCCGGCGAAACTATGTTCCGTCATGAAGAGCTGTCAATCATGGGACCCAGCGGCAAGACCGAATTCGTTGGACCGTTACGGTTGCGACATTTAACAGGTAAATAAAGGTAAGAAAATCACCCATGCTCAACGAACATCTTAGCGGCTGGCGCCGGCCCGAAATCCTGCTCATGGTGATGGCCGCCGCGTGGGGATTGAGCACGGCGACCTGGATGGCGCTGATCAACAATTTCGCAGTCGAGCGCGCCGCCTTCGACGGCGCCGATATGGGCATTCTGCAGTCGGCCCGCGAAATCCCCGGCTTTCTGGCTTTCACCTTCGTGGCGCTGCTGGTCGTGATGCGCGAGCAGACCATCGCGGTGGTATCGCTGCTGCTGCTCGGCGGCGGGGTTGTGGCGACCGGCCTGTTCCCCAATTTCTTCGGCCTGATGGTCACCACCATGATCATGTCCGTAGGCTTCCACTATCACGAGACCGCGTCGCAGAGCCTGGCCCTGCAATGGTCGAACCGCGACAGCGCGCCGGAGCTGCTCGGCCGCATGCTGGCGGCGACTAGCTTCGCCTCGATCTTGGCGTTCGTTTTAATGTGGGCCGGGCTGCGCTGGCTCGATCTCGATTTCACCATCATCTACGCCATCGGCGGCGGCGCGACCATCGTGGCGGCGCTGATCGTGCAACGGGCGTTTCCGCGCATGGCGGTCGACAGCAACCAACGGCGCGAGCTTTTCTTGCGCCGGCGCTACTGGCTGTTCTATTTGCTGACCTTCATCAACGGCGCACGGCGGCAGATATTCGTCGTCTTCGCGGTTTTTCTGATGGTCGAAAAATTCGGCCTGTCGGCGGAAAACCTCATCGTGCTGCTGCTGATCAATCATCTCATCAACACGTTCCTGGCGCCG
The DNA here is from genome assembly GCA_013003285.1 of Alphaproteobacteria bacterium. Taxonomy (GTDB): domain Bacteria; phylum Pseudomonadota; class Alphaproteobacteria; order UBA6615; family UBA6615; genus JABDJY01. The sequence goes on from JABDJY010000406.1 coordinate 2,679, forward strand.
AAGATCGGCCGCTTCATCACCCGCTTCGGCGAGCGCCGCGCCCTGACCTTGGAATATATCGGGCTGATCGGCGTCTTCGTCTCTTATGCGCTGGTCGAGAATGTGTGGTTCGCCAGCGGGCTCTATATCCTCGACCATCTGTTCTTCGCCATGGCGATCGCGCTGCGCACCTATTTCGGCAAGATCGCCGACCCGCGCGATATCGCGGCCACGTCGGGCATCTCGTTCTCGATCAACCATATCGCCGCGGTGGTGGTGCCCGCCGCCTTCGGCTTCATCTGGCTATTCAACCCCAGCGCCGTCTTCTACGCCGCCGCCGGCCTGGCGCTGGTGAGCCTGGCCCTATCGCGGCTCATTCCCCACAACCCCGACCAGGGCAACGAAATCGCCTGGCCGGGCCGCGCTGTGGCACGCCCGGCGCCGGCGGAGTAGCGGCGGTCACTGGCCGCCGGCATCACATGCGGCGCGCAGACGTGAACTGAAACTCTTCACGACCGCCATTGGGATACCCGGTTCAGTCCAGGTCGCGGAACGGGGCCTCGCGTTCGTCGAGAAAATCGCGCAGCGGCATTTCCTTTAGTTTGCGGGTCCAGACGCGGCCCTCGGGCGATGCGTGCAGGGTGGCGATCGCCTCGACATTGTAGAGCCACGAACTCGTCAAGCCGGCCGTCTCCTGATAGTGGTTGATCGATGCCTTGGCGAACTTGATTGCCGGGCGCGGCATTCGCGCGAGTTTGCGGGCCAGTCGCCTCGCCTCGTCCATCAACTGGTCGGCCGGCACTGCCCGGTTGACCAGATTGATGCGTTCGGCTTCGCGGCCATCGATCATGTCGCCAGTGTACATCAGCCAGCGCACATGGCGGATCGGCACGGTCCACGGCATCATCAGCGAGGGCGGGCCGGAGACATGGCGCACCTCGGGCTCGCCCATCAGCGCATCCTCGGCGGCAATCGCCAGATCGCAGCACATCATGAGTTCGAGCCCGCCGGCCAGCGCATACCCGTTGACCGCCGCGATGATGGGCAATTCCAATCCCCATAGCGTGCGCATGCGGCGGCAATTGTCCGACATGTCCTGCCGCCAGTCTTCGGTCCCCATTTCGAAATCGCCGCCATTGAGATCGAAGCCCGTGGTAAACGCGCGGCCGGCGCCGGTTAAAATCAGCGCCTCGATACCGGGGTCGCGCTCGGCCTCGCGCACCGCCAATTCGAGCGCATCGAGCAGTTCGAGGCTGAGCGCGTTCATCTTGTCGGGCCGGTTCATGGTGATGGTGGCAAAGGCATCATCGGGGTCGCGGTCGATCAGTATTAGGGGTTCGTCGGTCATAGCGGTTCCTCCTGTGAAACAATGATGCGGTCGTGCGGCATATCGGCGTAGAGCCGCGCCACCAGTGGCTCCCGGTTGGCCAGTGCGCGGCGCTGGACCAGATGGCCCTTATCGTTGATTTCACCGGCGTCGCGGTCGGGCGGATCGGGCGCCAGGATGGCGCGGCGGATCGCCGTCGAGCTGCCGGCGAACCTGGCGTTGTGCCGGGTCAACGCTTGCTCCAACCGCGATGTCAAAGCGGCCCTCTCGTCGGGCGCTGGGGACTCCCGGCGGGGAAACAGGATCGCCGCCAGGTGGTTCCTGCCTTCGCCGGCGATCGCGACATCGGCAAGGTCGGGGGCGCAGGCTTCGAGCAACGCATGGCGCAGGGCGCCGGTTTTAACCCGGGTTCCCGTCGCCAGCTTGAAGTCCTCGGCGAGCCGCCCGTCAAAGGCGATGCCGCGTTCGGGCGCGGTGTCATGGATCGCCGCGGCGAGGTCTCCGGTCTTTAAAAACCCCGCGCTGTCGAGCGGCAGCGGCGCGATGCCTTTGTCGGTGACATAGTGCGGCGCGACGTTGGGGCCGCGCACCCGGATTTCCCACGACGCCTCGGCATCCTCGATGGGCTTTAGGCGCAGCGCATGACCGGGCAGAGGAAAGCCGATCTCGCCGGTTTCGCGCGCCGCTTCAAGCCCCAGGCAAATGGTCGAGGCCGCCTCGGTCATGCCGTAACCGGACACCAGTGTCGGCGGATTGGGCACAGCCGCCACCGCGCGCCGAAGCCGCGCCCATGTGGCCGAATCCATGCCGGCGCCCGCGAACATGATCAACTCGAGCCGCGAAAAGAAAGCGTCGCGGGTTTCCGCATCGGTATCGAGCCGGTCGAGCAGCAGGGCGATGCCGAACGGCACATTGATGTGCAATGTCGGCCGCACCGCGCGCAACCGCGCCGCCATGGCGTCGACGCGGGTTGGATCGGGCGGCAGGTCGACATGATATTCGCCGCCGTTCCAGATCATCTTGTAGAAATTATCGAGGCCGCCGAAGACATGGTGCCAGGGCAACCAGTCGAGCAGCACCGGCGGCCGACATGTCAGGAACGGCCAATGCACGCAATAGGCCGCCTGGTTCGAGGCGATCATGCCGCGCGTGATCGTCACCCCCTTCGGGACACCCGTCGAGCCGGAGGTGAAGTAAAGCGCCGCCGCATCGCCGGGCGCATGCTGTGGGCGGACGAAGGACGCGGCGCCGTTGCCGGCGGTCAGCGCGCCCATGTCGTGGAGCGGCGCGTTCGTGATCGGCGCTAGGGCGTTTGCGATTTCGTTGCTGGGACCGTCGGCGAGAATTAGGGCCGGCTTGGCGATGGCCAGTAAGCCGGCAAGCCGGTTGCGGCCGAATTCCGATCCGATTAAGGCCGGCGACAGGGCGGCATGCACCAATCCCGCCTTGTGGCAGGCGAGCTTGAGAACCGCATGCTCGACACTGGCGCCGGCGATCGCGGCGATGGTGCTTGCCGCGCGCGGCACCAAATCATTCAGACGCGCCGCGGCGGCGTCGGAGCGCCGATCGAGCGCGCGGCGGCTGGCAATATTCGCCCCGTCGTCATCGCTAACCATGGTGGCGCCGCCATCCTCGGCGACCCAGAAATCGAAACGGTCGAGAATATCGGGTAGCGGGTCGGGCAATGCATCGCGGTTGCGAAGCACAATGGAGCCGTCGGCCCGGTCGGTCCGCTCGATATTCGGGACCGCGAGAAGTCGCTGCGCATCCATGATTCGATTTCACTCAGATGAAGTCCAAGCCCTGCACCGACGATAGCCAACCCCCCGGTTTCGGTAAACGATGAACTGCGTCGGCGAAATCGGATGCACGGCTAATTCGCATGTCGCTAAATTTTGATCGATTATTCGGTTAGTTTTTACAATAAACGCTGTCGGTCGAATTCATATATTACTATATTCGCATAAAACTACGCTTATTTTTCTATTTCCAATACTACTATTTTTCCATTTTTTAACCCGTCGTTAACCGCCCCCCCTCACAATTGCTGTCATCCTCCCTAAACAGGAGATTGGCCATGCGAACCCCGATGCGAACACCGATTCCGGCACTTTTGGCGATGCTTTTTCTGTCCGGTTGCGCGGTGCCGCCGGCCGTTGCGGTGGCGTCGCTGGCGGCCAACGGCGTCAGTTTCGCGGCGACCGGTAAAAGCACGACCGATCACGCCATCTCGGCCGTGGCCGGGGAAGATTGCGCGCTGCTGCGCGTTGCCAGCGAGAAGCCGGTTTGCGATCCCAACGGCGAGGTGCTCGTCGCGCTGGAAGTGACCGAAACCCCAGACGCCGACTGGTATGTCGATCTCGAAACCGGCGGGTCGACCAGCGCGGGACTGAGCACGGCCAATGCGCCCATCACGCTGTTCGCCAAGGGCGCCGCCACGCCGGCGCGGCGGACGCCAGCATCGCCCGCGCTGAACGCCGCGCTAGACCGTCTCAGCGCCCGCGACGCAACGCTCAACCCGGGGTCGGTTTCGGGATTGGCGCTATCCACCGCAGGCGAAGATGATAAGCAATTGGCAAGCCTGATCGCGCTTGCCGCCGCGCCTGAGCTGCGCGGCGACTTTATCGAGGCGCGCCCCGCGCCCAAGCCGGAAACACCGCCGCTGCCGGCACGGTTCGAGGCGCAAGAGCCGCTAATGCAAGAGCCACCGCCGCCGAAGACCTCCGGGGCCTGGTACAGCCGGCTGACCGCGCGGACCCGCGGCATATTCGCCAAGCCCGACCGGCAATAATCTCGACAATTATCGTTCGACGGCGCCCCGCCGCCCCCCGATACGCCTCGCGGTGGCGGGGAATAGCAGCTTTCATTACCCCTGCCTAAGCGCGCATTAACGCGCGGCAGTCTGCAATTTTTCACGACCATTTTCGGGTTACGCGCAGACAAAATTGGCACCCCCCGCTGACGGCCGGGAACTAGCCAGAAGCGGACTTGGGAATTCCAGCTATATAACTACCACTCAGCTCTCATCTTTGCTTTGTTTGGTCCA
>JABDJY010000465.1 GCA_013003285.1 Alphaproteobacteria bacterium
ACGAGCCGGCCGGTCGCCTGACGGCTATCCAGCACGCCCAACGCCTGCGGCACTTCGGCCAGCGGAAACACCTGTGACACATGGGGCTTTAAAAGACCGTCGGCGTACCATTGGGCCAGCTGCTCGAACGACGCCCTGTACAGCTCCGGTTCGCGCGTTTTATAGGCGCCCCAATAAAAGCCGACAGCGCTGATATTTTTGACCAGCAGATAATTGGCCGGAATCTGCGGCACCTCGCCAGCAGCGAACCCGATCACGATCAAACGCCCCGACCAGGCGAGGGCGCGCAACGCCGCCTTCGACGCCTCGCCGCCGACCGGGTCGTAGACCACATCGGCTCCGCGCCCATCGGTCAGCTTGCGCACCGCCGCGCGGAGATCTTCGTCGACATAGTTGATGCCATGGTCGGCGCCATGGGCCTTTGCCAGATCCAGCTTCTCCTGGGTCGACGCCGCGGCGATCACGGTCGCGCCCAGCGCCTTACCGCATTCGACCGCGGTCAGGCCGACCCCCCCGCCGGCGCCGAGCACCAGCAAAGTCTCGCCGGCCTTCATCTGCGCCCGGTCGGTCAGCGCCAGATGGGACGTACCATAGGCGACCGGGAACGCCGCGGCGGTGACAAAGTCCATGCCGTCGGGAATGGGGAAAACATCGCGGGCCTCGCAGACCACCTCCTCGGCGAAGGCGCCGACCCCGGGAATGGTCATCACCCGGTCGCCGGGGGAAATTCCGCTCACACCCTCACCCACACTCAACACCTCGCCGGCCCCCTCGAGGCCCGGGGTGAACGGCAGGGGCGGTTTTTCCTGATAGTGGCCACGCACCAATACGATATCGGCGTAATTCACCCCGGCGGCGCGCATGCGCAGCGTCAGTTGGCCGGGTCCGGCCACCGGCGCGGGCGCCTCCCCCAGCACCAATGTCTCGGGCTCGCCCCAATCGTTGCATAAAATCGCGCGCATTTACTTGCCTCATCGTCCCGGTGGAAGCCGCGCTCACCTTGCCTCGTGACCGCCGTCCGTGCAAGTTTGCCGCCCATCATGACAAATACACGCGGCTATTTCGGTATTGGCGTCGAGGGCATCTCGAAATCCATGAATGTGGGCTCGATCATGCGTTCAGCGCATGCCTTCGGCGCCAGCTTCGTGTTCACCGTCGACGCCGTCTATAAGCCGAACGAAGGGGGTAAGTCCGACACCTCCGATGCCATGGCGCAACTACCGCTGTACGAATTCGACTCGGTGAGCGGCTTGCGGCTGCCGAAGAGCTGTTCGCTGGTGGGCATTGAACTCATCGACGGCGCCGCCGACTTGCCGAGTTTCCGCCATCCCAGCCGTTGCGCCTATGTGCTGGGGCCGGAACGCGGCAGCCTGTCGCCGGAGCTGCTCGCCCTGTGCGACCACACGGTGAAAATACCGACCCAATTTTGCGTCAATGTGGGCGTCGCCGCGGCAATTGTAATGTATGACCGCACGCTCACCCTGGGACGCTACGCCCCGCGCCCGGTGCGATCGGGCGGCCCCACCGAAGCCTTGCCGGCGCACGAATTCGGCGAGCCGGTCATCCGCCGCCGGCACCAGCGCTAAGATCCCCGTTAAGATCCCCGTTAAGATCCCCGTTAAGATCAACGTTACATTTCTCGCCTACAATGACCCTTACACACGATTGATTGATCCCGCCCCTTTGCAAGACTCGCGCTGTTTTGATAGGACGGCTGCCATGAAAATTCACAGCTTCATACGGTCCCTTTTACTCACCGGCGCGGCGCTGGCGTCGACTGTGACCATTACCGGCACCCCGGCGCATGCCCAAGACGCCAAGCTGATCGGCCGCTATGGCGATTGGGAAGCCTATACGCGCGGCGGCAAGGACGACCGGTTCTGCTACATCGTCTCCAAGCCTAAGGAAGCCAGCCTGCGCTCGCGGCGCGGCGATATTTTCTTATTGGTCTGGCATCGACCCGCCAAAAAAGAATTCGACGTCGTCCAGGTCGACGCCGGCTATGCCTTCAAGAAGGAAAGCGAAGTCGAAGTGAAAGTCGGCGGCGATGAATGGAACCTGTTCACCCGCGACGGCAATGCCTGGACCTATCGCGGCGACGATGACGCCAAAATCGTCGAAGCCATGCGTAAGGGCTCCCGGTTAACCGTAAAAGGCACCTCGAGCCGTAACAATCCGACCACCGACAGCTATTCGCTGAAGGGCGTCTCCGCCGCCCACCGCGCCATGAACAAGGCCTGCGGCCGGACTTAGGATAGTGGCGCTGCGGTGCCATTGGCGCTGATTCCGGTTGCTCCCGCGCCCCAGGCGGCTTATCTCAGGGGCCATGCCAATTAATTCCAACATATTTGCCCCGCCCGCGGCGGCGGCAGACGCGCTGCCCAACCTCATCGGCATGGGCCGCACCGAGATGGCCGAAGCGCTTGCCGAGATGGGCGAGCCGCGGTTTCGCGCCGACCAGCTGTTCCAATGGGTCTATAATCGCGGCACCAGCGACTTCAACGACATGACCAACATGACGAAAGCGTTGCGCGCCGCCCTGGCCGAGCGTTTCTCGATTACCCGGCCGGCGGTCTCGCGCGATATGGATTCGATTGACGGCACCCATAAATGGCTGATCAAGCTGGAAGACGGCAACGAGGTCGAGACCGTCCATATTCCCGAATCCGACCGCGGCACTTTGTGCGTGTCGAGCCAGATCGGCTGCACCCTGAATTGCAAATTCTGTCACACCGGCACGCAGAAGCTGGTGCGCAATCTGGGACCGATGGAAATCGTCGGCCAGATCATGATCGCGCGCGACCATCTGGACGAATGGCCCAGCGCCGAGCGGCCGACCATCTATGAGCGCCAGCTCTCCAACATCGTCATGATGGGCATGGGCGAGCCGCTATATAATTTCGACAATGTCGCCGCCGCCCTCAAGATCGTCATGGACGGCGAAGGCCTGGCCATCTCGCATCGACGCATCACCTTGTCGACCGCCGGTGTAGTGCCGTTGATCCGGCGCTGCGGCGAGGAGCTGGGCGTCGGCCTGGCCGTGTCCTTGCACGCCGTGCGCGACGATCTGCGCGACGAAATCGTGCCGATCAACCGCAAATATCCGCTGGCCGAATTGCTTGCCGCCTGCCGCGACTATCCCGGTGTGCGCAATTCGCGGCGCATTACCTTTGAATATGTCATGCTGAAAGACGTCAATGACAGCGTCGCCGACGCCCGCGAACTGGTGCGCCTGATCGCCGGCATCCCGGCCAAGGTCAATCTGATCCCGTTCAACCCGTGGCCCGGCACGCCTTACGAATGTTCCGACTGGGACCAGATCGAGCGCTTCGGCGAGGTGCTCAAC
>JABDJY010000013.1 GCA_013003285.1 Alphaproteobacteria bacterium
TCTGCCCAAGGGGGTGCAGCGGGTCCTGCTGGGGATCGGCTACCTACTCGGCGCGGCCTTCTTCTTGATGATTATCACTGGCGGTTGGGAAGAGAGCGTTCTTTCCTATGTCGAAGGCGAATACGAAGGCGAGGGTGCGCTGCGCGTGCCGTCCTGGCCCGCCCGCTGGACCGTTCTCATCGGCAGTGCGTTGGCGCTAATAAATTATTGCGTGATGGCCTATCTCGACGTTTTCAAACCCGAAATGCTGGACTCGGAATTCGATCCGGACGCCCATCTGCTGTAGCAGCGCCATGCGACGACTTAAGGAAAAAATGCCGTGTTCGAGGTAAATATTGCCATCCTACTGATCGTTGTTCTGATCGCGCTGGTCGCCATCGGCGTTCATATCGTTGTGGCGTTAGGGATGACGAGCGCGCTCGGTATCTTCATGGTCACGGGCGCTGATTCCAATGCCTTCGTGACCGTCCAACGCATGTTGGCGGCGACCGCCTATGAGGCGATCCGTGACTTCGTGTTCGCGGTCATCCCGCTATTTCTGTTGATGGGCGAGTTCATCAGCAAGTCCGGCACGGTTACCGACGTCTACCGCGGCGTCAATCGGATGTTGCGCCGGTTGCCCGGCCGTTTGGCCATCGCCACGGTTCTGGGCAACGCCATGTTCTCCTTCGTGACCGGCGTCAGCATCGCCTCGGCGGCGACGTTTTCGCGCATCGCCTACCCGGAAATGAGGCGCCACGGCTATCACAATGGCTTTGCGCTTGGCGCCGTCGCCGGGTCGAGCTGTCTCGGCATGCTGATCCCCCCCAGCGTCCTGATGATCGTCTGGGGCATTCTCACCGAACAATCGATTGGTCAATTGTTCGCCGCCGGCGTTCTGCCTGGCCTTCTGCTGATGTCGATGTTCATCGTTTACATATTCGCCATGGCGCTGTTGAAGCCGGACGTGGTCGGGGCTGGCGTGCATCCAAATGAGGGCGCCAAGGCCGTCGGCGCCGATGTCTCGCCGGAGATGGAAATAGAAGAAGTCTCCACCTCCCAATTCCTGATCAGCTTCGCCGGTATCGTTGCGGTGATTGTCGCCGTGCTTGGCGGCATATGGTTCGGCATTTTCTCGCCCACTGAAGGGGCTGGCGCGGGCGCCTTCATCGGCCTGATCTTGGCCGTCATCAAAGGCATGCGGTACCGCGAGTTCATCGACGCCATTCTGTCGGTGGGACGCACCTCGGCGCCGATCCTGCTGCTGCTGGTGGCCGCGTCGCTCTATTCGCGAACCCTGGCCATGACCGGCATGGCCAACGCCATCGAGGGGCTGTTCCTGGGCTCTGGCATGGCTCCGTGGATGATCATTACGGTAATGGTGCTGATCTGGTTTGCGCTGGGCATGATCATCGACTCTATTTCGATCATGTTGCTCACCGCCGCCATATTCGCGCCGATTGCGGTCAAGTTGGGTTTCGATCCGATTGCCTTTGCCATCATCGCCATCATCGCCATCGAGGCCGGCCTGTTAACCCCGCCATTCGGGTTACTGGTCTATACGGTCAAATCGGCCATACAAGATATTGATCCCAATATGAATGTGATGACCATCTTCAAGGCCTCGACGCCCTATTGGATCATTATGTTAATCGGCATGGCATTGATCGTCAGGTTCCCGGAGATCGCAACCTACCTGCCGGAACTCCTGTTCTAAAGGGCAGTTTTGCGCGCCTAAGCGCATCGCTGGGCGGATTATTAACCATCTTCGGCGATAATCAGCCGTCGGGCGCGATCTATGCTTCGAGAACACAAAGCAGTGATCGTGACCGCGCAGTTTTACTTGCATATTCCCTGTAGTGCTGGAGAATACCCGCAAGGATAGATCGCTATTGTTTTTCGGTGAGGCTCAGGACTATGCGCTTGCGTTATCTTTTCGTGGTTTTCTTTTTCGCAACCGGCTGGTTTGTCGCCTCGACCGAGGGTGCCGCGGCCGCCGGGTGCCGGGCGCCACGCGATGCGGCCGACTTTCGGGTCCATGTCGATGTGCAAGTCGCCGAGCCGCAGGTTTTCAATCATATGAGCAAGGCCGATTTGGGAACCACGAACTCCCATGGCGGCGAGCGCCAGATTCTCGGCACCACCCAGGGTGGCTTCTCGCTAAGCTGGTCCATCAACTACCAGGTGGCGAATTGGAAGAACGTCTATTGTTTCTGGACGTCGAGTGCGGAAGTTCAACTGGCGTATCAGACTCTGGACGTCAATATCGCCGCGGAATACGAACCGGGTAGTTGCCAGTACGAAGCGGTGCTCGATCATGAATTCGAACATGTTCAGGTGGCGCAGGATATCATGCAGCCCTTTGCGCGGGAGCTCCAGACGGCGCTAACGTCTCTCGCGATCCCCACCGCGCATCTGCCGGATGTGGCGAACACACCGGAATATGCCCGCGAAGAGGTGGAAGAGGTGTTCCGGCGCACCTTGCTACCGGTGCGCGACCAGATGGCTCAGCTATTGGCCAACCGGCAGGAAGAAGTGGATTCGCTGGAAAATTATCAGCGCACGTGGGCGCGCTGCGACCGGTGGTAACGATCAACATGGCGGTTTAGAGTCACCGGCTTATGGATCAGGGAGGGCGTAAAAGCATGCATAGTCGTAAGTACCTTTGGGCGCTTTCCGTCGCCATCTTGTTCTATGCCGGCGCCCCCAATGACGCCGCGGCGGCCGAGTGTCAGTCGCCCGACGATGCCGGCAGTTTCGAGGTCAACGTCAAAGTCGATGTCGGGCAGCCGACCATCTACAACCATCGCACCAGGGCGCAGCTGAGCGGCGCCAGCAGCGTCCACGGCCGCCGTCGCAATATCCTTGGCACCATGCAGGGTAATGTCGATCTGCGCTGGTTCATCAACTACAAAGTCAACGAAGTTTCCAACGGAACCTGCTTTTGGGTGGCCAGCGCCGATGTGGAATTGTCGTATCACCAGCTCGACGTCAATATCGCCGCCGAATACGAGCCGGGAAGCTGCCAGTACGAAGCGATCCTCGAGCATGAATTCGAGCATGTTGCGGTCGCGCAGCAAATCATGAGCCCCTACGCCCAGCAGATCGAGCAGGCGCTCACCACGCTCTCCATTCCCACGCCCGACCTGCCCTCGATCGCGGATTCTCCCGCACAAGCGCGCGCTGAAGTCCAAGAGGTATTCCGCCGCGTGTTGCTGCCGGTGCGCGATCAGATGAACCAATTGGTGCGCGCCCGGCAGGCCGATGTGGACACGCCAGAAAATTATCGCTGGACCTTCAAGAAATGCCGCCGCTGGTAGGGACCGGTGATAGAAGGAGAGTAGGGCGGGGCGCTGCTAACGGACCAACGCGGCGGTCCAGATCACGAGCATGATGATAATCCAGGCGAGCATGGTGAGGCGCAGGCGCCAGTCGCCTTTGTGGGAGACCCCGAGAAACGCCGAGACATTGACCAGGATCATCAGTGGCCATGTGGCGGTGCGCAGGGCGTCAATGTCGGGCGCCGTCCAGGCCTGGTACATAGTCGGGATGAAGGTCAGCGGGCCGATCAGAACAATCGCCAGAAAGAACTTGCCCGGCCAAATCTGCACGAAGGACAGGGTTCGTTGCGCCACCCATTCGCTGAAGACATCGACTGAGTTCGGTATGAGTTTTAGCACTTAAAGTCTCCCGCGCCGTGTTAGCGCCCGCTTATAGCGCAAGCGCAACGCGCTCTGCGAGTGTCTTCACGGTGGTTTCGAATTGGTATTGCTGGGGCAGGACGCCGTCAGATGCGGCTTTTCAGAAACGCACCGGCCATATCCGCTGTGTCGAAAAGCAGCCACAGGTCAGACGGCAAATCTTTGAAGGCCGCTCCTTGATAGCGCGCATCGTCGGCGCTTTCCGCCGTCACATTGCGGATCACAATTGCGCGCACCTGATCGGGAAAGCGCCGCGCCACATCGCCGTAGATTTCCGGATCCGCTTCGCCGGAATCGCCGACCAATATGAACTTCCGGTCGGGGAATCTCGCCAGTAGGTTTTCGATGACCGCCGGTTTGGTCTCGCGCGCGGATGCAAATAGATCGAGAAAGCTCTCATCCTTGAGGCGAAAGGATTTCAGATGGAAGGAGCCGTTGGGGAGTTCGGCTTCGTCGAAAAAATCTTTCAATGGCGGATAGAGCTGCCAGGGCGATGAGGAGACATAGTGAATGGCGGCGCCCTTGCTCACGAAGTCTCGATAAAGTGCCGCCATGCCCGGCGCGGCGACAAAGGGCTTGAGGAAGCTGTTCTCCAGCAGCGCCTTCTTGTCACGGACCTCGCTCAGTTTAACGGTATCGTCGATATCGGAGATGACCGAGAGGCCGTCGCGCGGCACCAACAACGCGTCGCCGGTGAAGTTCCGCGTGTCGCCGTTGGGCGGCTCCAGGGCGTAGCGCAGCCAGAAAGGCGCGGGTTCGGGTCCAGCGATGCGGCGCTCGATCGCGATTTCGGCGAAGAGGTGACCGTTGGCGTGGCTTGGCCCCAGGTCGCGCGCCGCCGTGCTCAGGGTCAGGTCGATCCGTTTGCCGCGTTCGCTATCGACCAGGAACCAGGCGGCGCGCTGGCGGAAGATATCCGATTCCGCCGCGCTGCGGTCGAGGCCCAGCGCCGCCGCGGCGGCGGCCAGAGCGCTTTTTCGCAGCAAAGAATCGCGCTCCGGCTCGAAGACCCAGGCGTGAATGGGAACGACCCAGCGCGAACTGTCTTCGCTGAGATGGCCGGCGGTGGGAAAGAAAATAACCTCTTCGTCGGATTTCAGCGACGATGCCGGCGCCGCCGTAATCGAGAGGAGGAACGCCAGTAGCGCGGCCGCGACCCAGGTCGCCCCATAGGCCGCCCAACCGGCCGGCATCGAGGTGCCAGCTCTCTCGAATCCCGCCGCGACCTTGGTCATTGTCCGCGCCTGTCCGAAAATCTCCATAGGGTACAATATCAGACAAAGCCGGGGCAGGCGCTACCGGCAGGCCGATGTCGATACGCCGGAGGATTATCGCTGGACCTTCAAGAAACGCCGCCGCTGGTAGGGGTGGAGCCGTGGGCGTTCTGTGCCGCGACGGCCGCTTTGACCAATTTTTAAGCCACGGGTTCGGGATTTCTGTGGGCGATAATTCGTGAAGCGACTTTAAGCTTTTTGCGCAATTCGTCGAGTGAGAATGGTTTTTTAATGAAGCCGTTGACGCCGAACGCTTTGGCTTCGGCGACGGCGGAATAGTTGGCCTGCCCGGTAACCATGATGAACAGCAAGTCCGGCTCGCAAGTACGAATTTGCCGCAGTAGTTCCATGCCGTCCATCTTCGGCATGTTCCAGTCGCAGAGCACCAGATCGACTATGTCCTCGTCGTCGAAAGAGCTTAGTAACTGCAGCGCTTCGACGCCATTTTTCGCGGTGAATACCTGTGTAGTGCCCATATCGTGCAACATGCGCGTCGTCATCTTCAATGACTGAGGACTGTCATCGACCAATAGTATCCGCAACGGATCAGGCTTGTTGTTAGGCGTGGTCATAGGTTCCTTCCTCGGCCGGAAGATCCAGAGATGGTGGGCTAGGTTTGTCGAGTTCCTGCCGCAGAATTCGGGCGAGGTATTCCGGTTTGACCGGCTTTTGCAGGAACTGGCAGTTGTCCGGCAATTTGTCAGTGCTGATGCCGGCGCGGTTTGGATAGTCGGACATGAAGACGATTTTTATGTCTGGGTAATCTCCGCGAATAATATCCGCGGCCTCGAAGCCGTCCATGTTCGGCATCACCACATCGCTGAGTATCAGGTCGATTGTGCCGGCGTGATCGGCTTCGACCTCTAGTGCATCGAAACCGTCACAGGCTGTAAGAATGTCGTAGCCCAGCGTATCGAGTATTTCCCGCACGATTTCTAAGAGCGCCGGATCGTGCTCAATTTCGGCGATGTTTATCTGAGGAATGCGATCGACCGCCGGCAGGTAGATTTTGAAGTTGGCGCCTTTGTTCGGGGCGCTGTCGACTTCCACGGAACCCTTCGAGCTTTGCGCGAAACCATATACCATCGCTAACCCAAGTCCGGTGCCCTTGCCCGGTTCTTTGGTGGTGAAAAACGGTTCGAAAATATGTGCCGCGGTTTTCTCGGTCATACCCTCGCCATTGTCGCGCACGGACACCTCAATAAAACGGCCGGGCGATAAGTTGGCGCGAGCTTTGGCCGCTGCTTCGTCCAATTCGACGATGCGCGACGTAATTTCGATGAGGCCGCCTTTTGGCATGGCATCGCGAGCATTAACAACAAGGTTGATAAGGGCCTGCTGGAATTCCGATGCATCGGTCTCGACACAGGCGCCTTCGGCAAAGTTTTTAACGTCTAGTTTGTAGCGTTCACCGGTCGATTTTCGCAGCAGATCTTTGATTTCTGAGATCGAGTCCTCGACCCGGAAAACTCTATTTTCCATGATTTGACGGCGGCTGAAAGATAGAAGCTGGCTGGTTAGCTTCGCAGCCCGATCGGTGCCGATGAGGACCTCTTCAAGCGTAACCGCCTGGCTGCACAAAAACCAGTTGATCGCAGCGGTTCTGTCGGAGGTCGAAGCGATCGCAGATGAAGAGCACGCACTCTCTACCGAGGACCGATTAAACCGAGAAGCCGAGTTGTCGACAAAAATTCTCGATGCTGAACGGGCCGAAGAGGCGATCATCGAAACCATGGAAATCCACGGCGCCAATATTATTAGGCGCGCCGACGCAGACCCGAGGGCGATTCTTGGGCTGTCGTCCGACTTGCCAGCACCACAACACAGATAGGAGGCCGACATGGCAATCAAAAGCCAACTCAACGAAAATGCTGAGCGGAAACGCGCGACCGAGATTGTGCGGTACGCGACGACAAAGGGGGAGCCGGCGGCGTCGGCGGACCTGATCGCCAGCAACTTGCCTATTGCTATCGCGAA
>JABDJY010000021.1 GCA_013003285.1 Alphaproteobacteria bacterium
GGTTTAAGATGCTTCTCCATCTCTGCTAGGCTCGGGCCCAACGGCGAAGCATAACGTCGAGATGAGGGGACTTTCAGCATGGTCGGCATTACCGGATTTGGCGCCTATATCCCGCGCCTGCGCTTGCAGCGCGCCACAGTGGTCGACGCCAATAAATGGGCTAATCCGGGCCTCGCCGCGCTGGCCAAGGGCGAGCGCTCCATGGCCAATTGGGACGAGGATGCGGTGACCCTGGCGGTCGAAGCCGCGCGCGATTGCCTCACCGGCGTCGACCGCGCGGCGATCGGCCATATTTCCTTCGCGTCGACCAGCCTGCCCTTCACCGAACGGCAGAATGCCGGCATTGTCGCCACGGCGCTGAGCCTACCGGCCGGCCTCGGCGCGCTCGATGTCACCGGGTCCCAGCGCGCGGGAACCAGCGCCCTGATCAGCGCGCTCGAGTCGGCCAAGGACACGCCGCAGCTTTGCATCGCGGCGGACAAACGCCAGGCCCGCCCGGGCAGTACCCAAGAACTCACCTACGGTGTCGGTGCGGCGGCATTCTCGGTCGGCGCGGACAAGGTGATCGCCAACCTCATCGGCCATCATTCGATCACCGAGGATTTCGTCGATCACTACCGGGCCGATGGCGCCAAGTTCGACTATTTCTGGGAGGAACGTTGGATCCGCCAGGAGGGTCATCTGAAACTGATCACGGCGGCGGTCTCCGGTCTGCTGGAAAGAACCGGCGTCGCGGCCGACGCCATCGACCGCTTAATCGTGCCGGTGATGTCGCGCGGCACGCCGGCCGGCGTCGCTAAGGCGACCGGTATTCCTGCCGACGCCGTCGCGGACACGCTGCAGGCCAATTGCGGCGATACCGGCGTCGCCCACCCGCTGCTCATGCTGGTGGCGGCGCTCGAAGCCGCCGCACCGGGTGAGAAAATCCTGGTCGCGGGGTTCGGCCAGGGCGCCGACGCATTGCTGTTCGAGACCACCCAAGCCCTGAGCGACTATCCGGCCCGCCGCGGCGTCGCCGGCTCGCTGGCACGGCGGCGCGAAGAGCGTAACTACATCAAATATCTAACCTTCAACGGATTGCTCGAGATGGAGCGCGGCATGCACGCCGAGCAGGACAAGCAAACCGCACTCACCGCGCTGCACCGCAACCGCGACTTTCTCCTCGGCTTCATCGGCGGCAAATGCACCAAATGCGGCACCTTGCAGATCCCCAAGACACGGATTTGCGTCAATCCCAATTGCGGCGAGCATAACAGCCAGATCGACGAGCATTTCGCCGAGAAGCCGGCCAGCGTCATGTCGTGGACCGCCGACCAACTGGCCTATTCAATCGATCCACCGGCCCATTACGGCATGGTCAATTTCGAGGGCGGTGGCCGCCTAATGGTCGATTTCACCGATGTCGACCCCGACGCGGTCGAAGTCAATATGCCCATCCGCATGGTGTTCCGCATCAAGGACCGCGACGAACAGCGCGGTTTTGTGCGCTATTTCTGGAAAGCCGCGCCAGCGGGCTGATGCGCCAAAACGGCAAACTATGTTAGAATTCCCCTTCATCCCAAACTAGCGGAGCGAACCGATGGCTAGCGGAATCAAAGATAAAGTCGCCATTCTCGGCATGGGGTGCGCCAAATTCGGCGAGCGTTACGACGCCGACGCGGAAGATTTGATGGTCGAGGCGTTCGAGGAATGCATCGCCGACGCCGGCATCGACGTCTCGGAAATCCAGGCGGCCTGGGGCTCGACCACCTTCGACGAGATGGGGGTCGGCAAATCCGCCATTCCCTATTCGCAAGCGCTGCGCCTGCCCAATATTCCGGTGACCCGGGTGGAGAATTACTGCGCCAGCGGTTCCGAAGCCTTTCGCGGCGCGGCCTATGCGGTGGCCTCGGGCGCTTGCGATATCGCGCTGGCCATCGGCGTGGAGAAGTTGAAAGACACCGGCTTCGGCGGTCTGCCCAACATGAACCCGGGTCCGCTCAACAGCCAATGGTGGGCCAATATCACCGCGCCCGGCGGCTTTGCCCAATTGGCCAGCGCCTACCGCGCCAAGCACGGCATCGGCAAGGACGATCTCAAGCGCGCCATCGCCCATGTGTCGGTGAAGAGCCACGCCAATGGCGTGCTCAACGAGAAGGCTCATCTGCGCCGGCCGATCACCGAAGAGGATGCGCTGAATGCGCCGATCATCGCCGAACCGCTGGGGCTCTATGATTGTTGCGGCGTTTCCGACGGCGCGGCCTGCGCCATCCTGACCACGCCGGAGATCGCCAAGTCGCTGAAAAACGGTCCGGTGGTCACCATCAAGGCGCTACAGATCGCCGCCTCGAACGGCACCGAGGCCTCGTTCAACCAGTGGGACGGCAGTCATTTCTTGACCACCCGGGTGGCCAGCCAGCGCGCCTATGACGAGGCCGGGGTGAAGACCCCGCGCGACGATCTGAGCCTGATCGAAGTGCATGACTGCTTCTCGGTCACCGAACTGGTGACCATGGAGGATCTGCACATCTCGCCGGAGGGCACCGCACCGACCGATGTGATGGACGGATTCTACGATTCCGACGGCAGTATCCCCTGCCAGATCGATGGCGGCCTGAAATGTTTCGGCCACCCGATCGGCGCCTCGGGCATTCGCATGCTCTACGAAATGTACTTGCAGCTGCTGGGCCGCGCGGCGGAGCGCCAACGTGACCAGGTGGATATGTGCCTGACCCATAATCTCGGCGGCTTTCCGCACGAGAACGTCGCGGCGGTGTGTATCGTCGGCCGCAACGACTGACGGTTTTGGGACTGAAGACCGGACCATGAGCGAGCCGGCGCCGATCCTCTGGGAACCGAGCCCGGAAACCATCGAGGCGCGTAATCTCACGGCCTTCGCCGACCAGGTGAAGGCTAATCTCGGGCTCGATTTCGGCCGCGACTATCACGCGCTATGGCGCTGGTCGGTTACCGATAAGGGCGCGTTCTGGCGCGAGACGTGGAAGTTCCTCGGCATTGTGTCGGAAGGACCGCTGGAGCCCACATTGGTGAACGGCGACAGCTTCGCCGACGCCAAATGGTTTCCGGAAGTCCGCCTGAACTACGCCGAGACCATCCTTAACCGGCCCGACGATCAGATCGCCCTGGCCGCGGTGAACGAATCCGGTGCACGTTACGAGCTCAGCTTCGCCGATCTGAGCGCCGGCGCGTCGCGGGTTCAGCAGGCGCTGGCCGATTGCGGCGTCGCGGCCGGAACGCGGGTCGGCGCCATATTGCTGAACACGCCGGATTCAATCATGGCCATGCTCGGCGCGACCTCGCTGGGTGCGGTATGGACGTCAGTGTCGCCCGATTTCGGCGCGGCCGGCATACTCGACCGACTGTCCCAGGCGCAACCGGAAATCCTCTTTGCCGTCGACGGCTATACCTTCGCCGGCAAACGCTACGATGTGCGCGGCAAAATCGCCGAGGTCGCCGCCGCCCTGCCCAGCGTGCGCAAAATCATCGTCGTCGGCAGCGACGGCGCCCCCGACCTCGACCCGGTCCCGGGCGCCCAATCCTGGGACGATTTTCTTAGCCCCCATCGCCTGGCGCCGATGGCCTATACCCGCCTGCCCTTCGATCACCCGCTGTTCATCCTCTACACCTCGGGCACCACCGGCATTCCCAAATGCATCGTCCACAGCGCCGGCGGCAGCATGCTGAAAAGCATCGGCGAGCATTCCATGCTGTTCGACCTGAAGCCCAGCGACACCGCGTTCTTCCCGACCACATTGGGCTGGATGATGTGGAACTTCCTAGTCAATTATCTCGGCACCGGCGCCAAGATCGTCTGCTATGACGGCTCGCCCTTCTATCCCGACACCGGCCGGCTGTGGCAACTCGCCGCCGAGGAAGGCGTTACCGTGCTGGGGCTGGGTTCGTCCTATATCGAGGCCTGCCGCAAGAATGGCTTCGCGCCCGATGAAAGCCTCGATCTGAGCGCGGTCCGCAAGATTATCGCCGGGGGCTCGGTGCTCTCGCCCGAGGGCTTCGATTATGTCTACGAGAACATCGCCGACGATGTTCATTTGAGCTCAGGCTCCGGCGGCACCGAGATCATGGGCTGCCTGCTGGGCAGCAACCCCTGGGGGCCGGTGCGCCGCGGCGAGTTACAGGCGCCGGCGCTGGGCATGGACATGGCGGTGCTGGACGCCAATGGCAAAACGGTGAGCGACGCCAAGGGTGAACTGGTCTGCTGGTCGCCCTTCCCGTCCCTGCCCCTGGGCCTGCTCGGCGATGACGACGGCGCGCGGTTTCAGGAAACCTATTTCAGCCAGAATCCGGGCCATTGGACCCAAGGCGATTTCGCCGAATCCCGCGCGGCGAGCGGCGGCTATGTGGTCTATGGCCGCTCCGACGCGACCTTGAACCCGGGCGGCGTGCGCATCGGCACGGCGGAGATCTACCGCCAGGTCGATAAGGTGGAAGAGGTTCTGGAAAGTATCGTCGTCGGTCAGAAATGGCAGTCCGATGTTCGGGTTGTCCTGTTCGTGCGCCTACAGGACGGCGTCGAGTTGGATGACGCCTTGGCCGACAAGATCCGCGCCATGGTGCGCAACGGCGCGTCGCCGCGCCATGTGCCGCGCAAGATCATCGCGGTCGACGATATTCCCAAGACCCGCACCGGCAAGATCGCCGAAATCGCCGTGCGCGACCTGGTCAATGGCGATCCGGTGGGTAACCGCGAGGCGCTGGCCAATGCCGGCGCGCTGGAAGCCTTCGCCGACCGCCCTGAATTGCGCGACTAGACGCTAACTGCGATAACCAAAGAAAACGGGAGAAGATAATGGACCTGCGATATCCTTTGATCGACGTCGATAGCGCCGAACCGATAGACGTCGGCAACGGCGTCACGGCGGGCAACGATCTACGCCTGTTCACCGATATTCCAGAAATTAAATCCGCGCTTGCTTACTATCTGACCATCCCACCGGGTGGGTCGCGGGGCCGCCAGATCAACCGCAACGCCGACGAGGCTCTGATCTTGCTGCAGGGCGGCGGGGTTGCGGGCGTCGGCAGCGAAACCGCCGCCATGAATGCCGGCCATTGTCAGTTCATTCCCAAGGGCCAGGAACATTTCTTCGTCAACACTGGCGACAGCGACGCTGTGCTGGTCGGCTATTATCTCGGCGTCACCGAGGCTGACGCGATCGGTTTGGAGAATACAACCCCGGCGACACCCGCCGATGCCGCGGGCGCTGGTACCGCCATCGCCGAAGGCATTTTCGTCCATTTGGACGATGTCGCTCAAGAAAACATGAACAAGGGCGAAGGTTGGAACATCACCGATTTCCGCTTGCCCCTATCGGCAAAGAACGGCTGCACGTCGACACTGTTCCGTGCGCGATTCTTCCCTGGCGCGGTGCATGCCAAGCATGAACATGAAAATTGCGAAGAGATCTACTTCGTGATCAGTGGTCATGGCCTAGCGGGCGCCGGCCCGGACCGGGTCGAGGTGCATGGCGGCCAGTTCCATTATATCCCCAGCGGGGTCGAGCATTGGCTGCATAATCTGAGCGACACCGACCCCATCGAGGTGGTCGGCATTTATGTCGGCGCCGGCAGCGTCGCCGAGACCGGCTATGTCTTCAAGGGCAACGTCACCGAAGACGACCTCCAGACCGACTGACCGTTTTTTTTCAAGCTACGGGTATAGAAAAAGAGGCCGCCCGAAAGCGGCCCCTTCTTTAATTTTGGTGCAGAAGTGGCTTATTGACTAGCCGGCTTCTTCGTGAACTCGGCGTTCGCCGGGTCAGCCATCCAAGCTTTGACTTCAGCAGCAACTTCGGCGCGATCGAAGTCATTGGCGCAGTCCATGAAATCGTTGCTGAGGATCGCATCCAAGCTGCCCTCTTTCTCGACCGCACCGATCATGACCATGTCCTTCTGGACGCCTTGCCAGGCCGCAACGTTGACTTCACCGATTTTCATGGGATTAGGCGGAACCTGCAGGCCTTTAACGGTGTCAAGATAGCGGTACCCGTAGGCAGCGCTTTCCCATTCGTGCGGAACGCCCTTACGCGAAAGCGCTGCGACGGCTTCCATGTCTTCTAGGCCGACATGAACGCCCTTCGAATAGGCGCGGAAGAAACCGCATAGCGGCTCTTTCAACTCTGCCATACGGCTGCCCAGCATCGAATAGGTGTTCGCCGGCGAGTTCTTGGCCGATTCCGGCATGATGTCGCGAAGCTCAATGCCACGCGCTAACAATGCTGCGACGTCGTTGCCCGAACCAGCAAAGGCAGCAGCGGTTCCTTTCAGGAACACGTTCGCCAAAGTCGGGCCTGAATCACCAACAACGACGGTGTTGACACCATCGGCGTTCGTACCGGCGTGTGCCATCGCAACTTTTACCACCGCCAAGTCACGGTCACTGGCCAGCCCAATGGTTTTGCCCTTGAGCTCAGTCACTGACTGGAGCGGGCTATCCTTGGCGACAAAAATCCCTTCCGGCGCCCTATTGTGGACCGTATAAACGGTCACTGCGCCAATGTTGGCATTCCGGGCCTGGAAGGTCTCTGAACCGTCAAGCATCGCCAAATCGACGTCGCCGTTCGTCAGGAACGCCGCATAAGGAACCGATGTGTCGCCTGACAGCAGCTTCACATTAATGCCTTCTTCCTCGAAGTAACCGAGAAGGCGCGCAGCATGCAAACCATAGAAACCCATGGTGCCATTGTTCGGCTGGATCAGCGTGACCGTCTTGTTCTGCGCCTGTGCCACACTTGGCACGGACACCAGAGCGACCAGAGCTGTAGTTAAAAGAGCTTTACGTAGCATTTTACTTCTCCCCTTGGTTAAAGAGCGTAGGATCGCCCTGCAATACGGCATTTGTATGTTTTCGCCGCCATTAAAAAGACACTAGTCGGCTACTATTAACCGACCTTGATGCTGCCATGCTGCCTTTGCCAACGCGCTGAGCGCTTTTTCGAAACAGCAAGCATTCTTGAATCGCGCTTCCAAAACACGATCCGATAATCCATGACCTCCATGAGCGTGAAGAGCATCAGGCCCATCGCTGACATCGTCAGCAGTGCCGCAAACGAACCGTCGATCTGCAGCGAAAATGCAAATCGCTGCATCAGGATGCCGACCCCCGCCGCCGCGGAGAAAAATTCGGCAACGATCGTGCCAAGAAGCGCACCGGTCAAAGCGAGCTTCAGACCTGCCATAATTAACGGAACGGCATTCGGTAATTGAAGTTTCCAAAAGTATTCGCGCTTCGACGCCCCCAGAGACCGGAACAGGTCCGTCGCGTCTTCGTCGGTGCGCAAAAGTGCCGTAAGCGTATTGACGAAGGGCGGGAAGAAACACACCAATGCCGCCAGTGCGATCTTCGAGCTCCAGCCAAAGCCAAACCAGGCGATGATCATCGGCGCCACGGCGATGCCCGGGGTCACATTGAAGACCACCGCGTAGGGGGCAATGTAGCGTCGGAAGGTCGGGCTAAATGCAGCTGCGACTGCCAGACTGATACCAATTGAGACACCAATGAAAAAGCCAATTACGGCCTCAGCCAACGTGGTGTAAAAGTGGAAATAAATCTTGCCACTGACAAAAAACAAATCGAATAACTGGGCGCCGATCAGACTGGGCCACGGTGTTATCAGTTTGTTCAGTTGTCCGGTTTGTCCGAGAACCTCCCAGATACCGATAATCAATCCAAACGTAATTATGTGCTTGATCGAAGCCTTGAAAATCTTTGCAGCTAGGGAAGGTGCAACG
>JABDJY010000315.1 GCA_013003285.1 Alphaproteobacteria bacterium
AGCGGACCATAGACGATATAGCTGTGGCCGGTGATCCAGCCGCAATCGGCCGTGCACCAGTAGATATCGCCGTCATGATAATCGAAGACATATTGGTGGGTCATGGAGGCGTAGACCATATAGCCGCCGGTAGTGTGCAGCACGCCCTTGGGTTTGCCGGTCGAGCCCGACGTGTAGAGGATGAATAGCGGGTCCTCGGCGTTCATCGGTTCGGGCGGGCAGTCGGCGGCTTGGTCGGCGACCAATTCGTGATACCAGACGTCGCGGCCCTCGACCCAGTTGATGTCGGCGCCGGTTCGGTTCACCACCACCACCTGGTCGATATGTTCGACCGTCAACGCCTCGATTGCGGCATCGACATTGTTTTTAAGTGGAATGGTGCGGCCGCCGCGCAGGCCTTCGTCGGAGGTGATGACAAACGAGGATTCGCAATCGTGGATGCGGCCGGCGATCGATTCCGGCGAGAAGCCGCCGAACACCACCGAATGGACGGCGCCGATGCGCGCGCAGGCCAGCATGGCGATGGCGATCTCGGGGATCATCGGCAGGTAGATTGTCACCCGGTCGCCCTTCTTGACGCCGAGCGATTTCAGCCCGTTGGCAAACCGGCAGACCCGTTCGTACAGATCGCGATAGGTGATCTTGTCGTCGTCGGCCGGGTCGTCGCCCTCCCAGATGATCGCCACCTGGTCGCCGCGTTTTTCCAAATGCCGGTCGAGGCAGTTGGCCGACGGGTTCAGCACGCCGTTGTAATACCATTTCACATGCAGATCGTCGGCGTTGAACGAGGTGTCCTGGACCTTTGTGTAGGGCTTGATCCAGTCGATCCGTTTACCCTGCTCATCCCAGAAGGCTTCCGGATCGTCGATCGAGGCTTGGTACATTTCCAAATACTTGGCGTTGTCGACCCAGGCGCGTTTTGCCCATTCATCGGGGACCGGAAATTTTTCGCGAAACATCGGGCGTGCTCTCCCTTTTCCTTGGCGTTGCGATTGCCGTTCTATGGCTCTCAGCGGTATCCCGGAGAACCTGTTCTAATTGGCCGCTATTATCGGGATATTGGCGGGGCCGCACAATATGGCCGAAAGGATTAGGTCTTTGGTTTAGCTGCCGAGCAGAACCGCGCCGTCATCGTCGACCGCGATCGGCAGTTTCATCAGCTTAGATCCCACGCACGGCCCTTTGACGCACAGCCCATCGTCTTTCTGGAATTTGGCCATATGGGTGGTGCACTGAATATATTTGCGCTCCACATCGAGGAACACATCGGGCTTCAGATCCAGCGGCGAGCCCTGGTGCGGGCAAATATTGAAATAGCCGTGCACATCGTCGCCGTCGGTCACCAGAAATAAGTCGAGCACCCGGTCGGGATCGCCTTTGACGATGCGTTTGAGGGCAAGCCCCTTACCCGCCTCGCCGATATCGCTGATGTGGCAAATCACCCGGCGGTTGCCGCGCATCTCCGGCTTATCGGGAGAGTCGTCGTTCACGCCTTCACGCCGGCCATGCGGCAGACTTCTTTCCATTCGGCGGCGGCCACTGGTTGGACCGAGAGGCGCGAATTGTTGACCAGCACCATATCCGCCAGCTTGGGGTTGGCCTTGATGTCGGCCAGGGTGACCGGCGTGGTCACCGGCTTTACGGCTTTCAGGTCGACCATGCCGAAGCGGCCGCTTTCATCGGTGTGGTCGGGATAGTGCTCGCGCACCACTTCGACGATGCCGACCACCTGTTTCTCGTTGACCGAATGGTAGAAGAAGCCAAGGTCGCCGACCTTCATCTCCTTCATATTGTTGTTGGCCTGATAGTTGCGCACGCCGTCCCAATGTTCGACGCCCTTCTTCACATGGTCGTCCCACGACCAGGCGCCGGGTTCCGATTTGAAGAGCCAGTAAGCCATCTGTTTTTCTTTCCGAGAATTCGTTGAGCCGGGCGATCAGTGTTCCGGCCGGTAGGGTCGGGAGAGGACATCGGCGATGGTGACGTCGATGTCGGCATTGTTGTGCAAGATGGTATCGACCGCCGCGCAGATCGGCAACTCGACGCCGAGCGCCTTGGCGCGGGTCAGCACAGCGGGGGCGGTAAAAACGCCTTCGGCAACCGAGCGGCGGTTGCCCATGACGTCGTCGTGGGTCGCGCCCTCGCCCAATGCTTTGCCCACCGCATAGTTGCGCGACGCCACCGAGGTGCAAGTCAGGGTCAGATCGCCCAGCCCGGATAGGCCCATCAGGGTGCGCGGGTCGATATTTAGCGCATCGCCGAAGCGCGCCAGTTCGGCGAGCCCCCGCGCGATGGTTGCGGCGCGGGCATTTTGTCCCAGCCCCCGCCCATCGATGATACCGCAGGCAATGGCGATAACATTCTTCACCGCGCCGCCGATCTGAGCGCCGACCACGTCGCCCGACATATAGGGCCTGAAGGTCGGCGTGCCGAGCGCCTCGGCGAGTCCGTTGGCGACGTCCAAATTCTCGCACGCCAGGGTGACCGCCGTCGGCAGGCCGCGCGCGACTTCGTCGGCGAAGGTCGGGCCCGACAGGACCGCGATG
This sequence comes from Alphaproteobacteria bacterium, assembly GCA_013003285.1. GTDB lineage: Bacteria > Pseudomonadota > Alphaproteobacteria > UBA6615 > UBA6615 > JABDJY01. The sequence continues at coordinate 2,547 of JABDJY010000315.1, forward strand.
GTGATATTCGGCGCGGTTTCGGAGATCGCCTCGCTGAGCAGTTTGCCGGTCTCTTGTTCGATGCCCTTGGAGCAGATGACCACCGGGGTGCCGTCTGCCAGATGGGGCGCCAGGGCGGCGACCGTGGCGCGGGCGAACTGGGTCGGGGTCGCCAGCAAGATGATGTCGGCGCTGGCCGCTTCGGTGTAAGCGCCGGTCGCGGTGATCGCCGGGTCTAATGGGATGCCGGGCAAATAGTCTGGATTTATATGCTGGGTGTTTATGGCCTCGACCACTTCGGCCTCGTGGGCGCGGATGATCGTTTTGCAGCGCGCCCGGTGCGCGACCGTGGCCATCGCCGTACCCCAGGCGCCGGCGCCGATAACCCCCACTCTTTGTCCAGATGTCGGCATAAAACCCTCAGCTTAAATTTATGGCGATCGAAATGCGTACCCCGTCGCCGCTATAGGGCCGCACTGCATGGGAGAGCCAGGATGGAAACATCAACATGGTGCCGGCGGCCGGGCTGATCATTTCGCTGGCGCCGAACGCGGGGCCGCCGGGAACGTTGGGCACAAGGTCGGGGCGGTACATGGCCGGCGCAACGCCGCGCGGGTCTTGTATCTCCAATTGGCCTCCTAACGACGGATCATCGGCGATGCCACCATCATCTAGGTAATAGACCGCCGACCAAACGCAACCCGGATGGGTGTGAAATTCATTGCCGTGGCTCTGCCGGTTCACATTGGCCCAGGCGTTCCCCCGCCAATTTTGCGGCGCCGGTTTACCCTGGCGGTCGGTGGTTAGCTTGTCGGCCAATTGGCGCGCGAAGCCGATAATCGCCTGGACCTCGTCGCCGCCCCATTCGTTAATGTCCCAGGTCGATTGCCAGCCGCCCAAATTCGAATGCGCGGTCGAGGGGAAAGTCTCGGCGCGGGCCAGGATGGTGGCGCGTAACGCCGCGTTAATCTGATCGGCCTTCGGCACGGTGGCGACTGCAATCGGCGTGGCGAACAGCGCGCGCAAATCGACTTGGGCCTTTGTCTTTTGTGGGTCAGCCATTTCTCTAACGCTCTAATTTATTTCCGCTCGGATCGCCCCTTTATCGCCGGACCGGTACGACCAGCGCAAGCGACAGTTAAGCGGTTGCGACCTTGGTCTCGTCGAGGGGCCAGCGCGGCCGCGGCGCGAAGTCGAGGCCGTCGCGCGCGCCGCGGCGCAAATGTTCGAGACCGGCCCAGGCGATCATGGCGGCGTTGTCGGTACATAGCGCCGGCGGCGGCGCGACCAATCTGGTCTGGCGCTCTTCGCAAAGGGCATTCAGACACGCGCGCAGATGAAGGTTGGCAGCAACACCGCCGGCGACCACCAGCGGCGGGATCGCCCCGGCATGGCTTTGCGCAAAGGCATCGAACGCATGGGCGCAGCGGTCGACCAGAACATCGCCGACAGCGGCCTGAAACCCTGCCGCCAAGTCGGCGGCGTCGGCCGGCGACAGCGCGTCGTTGGGCTGGGAAGCGGCGGGCAGCTTGGCGGCGGCATGGCGCACCGCGGTCTTGAGGCCGGAGAAGGAGAAGTCGCAGCCCGGCCGGCCCGATAAGGGGCGCGGCAGTTTGAAGCGCGTGGGGTCGCCGGCGGCGGCCGCCGCTTCGACCGCCGGCCCGCCGGGATAACCCAGGTCGAGCAATTTCGCGGTCTTGTCGAAGGCCTCGCCGATGGCGTCGTCGATGGTGCCGCCGAGGCGGGTGTAGCTGCCGACATCTTCGACCGCGAGCAACTGGCAATGGCCGCCAGACACCAGCAACAGCAGATAGGGGAACTCCACCGCGTCGGTCAGGCGCGCGGTCAGGGCGTGGCCTTCCAGATGATTGACCGCCAGGAACGGCAGATCATGCACCGCGGCGATGGCCTTGGCCGTCATTACCCCGACCATGACACCGCCGATCAGCCCGGGCCCGCCGGTCGCCGCAATACCGTCCAGCGCGCTCAGCTCAATATCGGCCTCGTCCAATGCCTGGCGAATGATGCAGTCGAGATAATCGAGATGGGCGCGCGCGGCGATCTCCGGCACGACGCCGCCATAGGGCCGGTGTTCGTCGAGCTGGCTGAGCACAACGTTCGACAGAATGGTGCGGTCGTCGGCGACAATCGCGGCGGCGGTCTCGTCGCAGCTGGTTTCGATGCCCAGGACAATCATGGAAGGCATATAGCTCTCCCGGCGTCTTGCCGCCAGCGGCCTTTTCATCGGTCGCGTCTGGAGCTATGACCAGAGTATGACGGCGCAACCCCTTCGCATCGGCACCCGTGGCAGCCCATTAGCCTTGGCTCAAGCCCATCAGGTGCGCGACCGGTTGGCCGCAGCCCACCCCGAAATGCCGGCGCCGGAGATCTGCATCATCAAGACCAGTGGCGACCGGGTCACCGACCGGTCGCTGGCCGACCTTGGCGGCAAGGGCCTGTTCACCAAGGAGATCGAACAGGCCCTGCTGGACGGCGACATAGATGTTGCGGTCCATTCCATGAAGGATGTGGAGACTTGGCTGCCCGAGGATCTGGTGGTCGATTGCTTTCTGCCCCGCGAGGACCCCCGCGACACGCTGTTGGGCGCCGCCTCGATTGACGCGCTACCCAACGGGGCAATTATCGGCACCGCCTCGCAGCGTCGCAGCGCGCAGCTGCTTGCCATTCGTCCCGATCTCGCCATCACACTGATGCGCGGCAATGTGGGCACGCGTTTGGGTAAACTCGCCGCCGGCGAGGTTGACGCCACGCTGCTCGCCGTCGCGGGTCTCAAGCGGCTGGGCTTAGACGACGCCATCGGCGCGGTGCTCGACCCGGGTGAGTTTCTGCCCGCCGTTGCCCAGGGCGCCGTCGGCATCGAGCGGCGCGCGGTGGATAGCAAGACGGCGGCGTTGCTGGCTTCCCTAAATGACCGCCCCACAGAGATATGCATCACTGCCGAACGGTCGATGCTGGCGGCGCTCGATGGTACGTGCAAAACGCCGATCGGCGGGCTCGCCACCCTCGACGGCGACCGGCTTAGCCTGGACGGCATGCTGGTGTGGCCCGATGGCACCGGGTTGCAGCGCTTCCAGCTTTCCGGCGATAGCGCCGACGGCGCGGCGATCGGCACCGAAGTCGGCCGGGAGCTGCGCCGGCGCGCCGGGCCGGAATTTTTCGAAGCACTGGTATGAGGGACGCGCCTGCCTTGCGGGTGCTGCTCACCCGGCCGCGCCAGGACAGCGAAGACACGGCACGGCTCCTGGCCGACCATAATATCGAAGCGGTGATCGCGCCGCTGATCGAGATCAGCGACATCGCCGGGCTATCGTCTGATCTCGAACATGATCTCGACGGTGTGCAAGCCCTGTTGGTCACCAGCGCCAACGGCGTGCGGGCCCTGGCGCGGGCGACGCCGCGCCGCGACATTCCGGTCTTTGCCGTCGGCGATGCCAGTGCTGCGGCTGCCGCGCAGAGCGGATTTGCTCAAGTCGCCAGCGCCGATGGCGATGTGGCCGCGTTGGCCGCGCTGGTGCGCGATCAACTCGTCCCGGAAGATGGCGCGCTGTTGCATGCTGCCGGTAGCGCGGTCGCCGGCGATCTGGCGGGCGATTTGTCTGCTCACGGTTTCACGGTTCGCCGCGCCCAACTCTATCGGGCGCAGACCGCCGATAAGCTGCCGGCCGCGGCGCAAAACGCGTTGAACGACGGCAATATCGACGCCGCCCTGTTTTACTCGCCCCGGACGGCGGCCCAGTTCGCCAAACTGGTCAAGGACGCCGGATTGGAGGCGCCATGTGAGAAATTTGTCGCGGTTTGCCTAAGTCGGGCGGTTGCTGAGGCTGTCGGCGTCCTGCCGTTCGCCGAAATCCGTGTTGCCGCGACGCCTGACCAGACGGCATTGATCGCCATTCTTATGCAATAATCCTGGTGTACGTACCCCATTACGCTTAAGTATGGGCGGAAGCTGCTATCATTTATGGGAATTTGAGGTGTACTTGTGCGTACGTACACTAGATTGGCGCGGGAAAGCCGATGAATGAGCACGATGACATCGATCTAACCGATACTACCGCCATTATCGAGGCGTTTGGTGGGATTCGGCCCATGGCCCATAAACTCGATGTACCGGTCAGCACCGTTCAGGGTTGGAAACAGCGCGACACCATCCCGGAAAATCGCGCCGCCGACATTTTGGCGGCGGCGAACACCCATAATGTGGATCTGTCCATGACCAAAGGCGAAATCAACGCCGGTGAAGACACCGACGCTAGCGAAGATACCGACGCGGATCGTTCGGAATCGGACTCGGAGTCAACGCAAACGGCAGCCTCACCGGTGATCGAACGCGCCAGCGAGGGGAAAAACAGCAATCGTGGCGCTTTCGTCATCGCGGTCGTCGCCTTAATCGTCGCGGTCGGTTTTGGCGGCTGGTCATTATTGGGCGGTGGCCAGGATGGTAGTGGTGCATCGCGCGGCGATTTCGACAAATTGTCCGACCGGTTGGCGGCGGTAGAGGACAAGGCGCGGGCGGGCGGCGATGACGGCGCGCAACGCCAGTTCGCCGCCGATCTCGCCGGCTTGCGCACCGAACTCGACCGTATGGCCCAGACCCTGGGTGAAAGTTCGCCGCCCTCGGCAGAAATCGGTGAACTCGGCACCCGCTTACAGGCCACCGAGACCAAGCTCGATCAGGTGCAACGCCAGGCCGCCAGCGAAACTCGGGCGGCAGTGGCGGCATTAGCGACGGCACAGGAAGAGATCGCGCAATTGCGCCAGCAACTCGACGCACTGGGCGATAACGGATCGAACAATTCGCGCAATGTGAGCGATGCGGTCGGTCTCGCCCTGGCGGCGAGCAGATTGCAGCGCGCCCTGGATAATGGCGCACCCTATCAAGATGTTCTGATTAGCCTGCGCGCGTTGTCCGACGGTGACGCCACAATGGGTCCGATCCTCGACCGGATCGCCGGGCAAGCCGGGACGGGTGTTCCCACCCGGCAAAGCCTGACCGGATCGTTTGCCAGTGCCGCCCGCGACATTGTTGCCGCGGGCGATGCCGATGCGGCGGACGGTTGGACCGATCGGACCTTGCAGCGCATCCGCAGTGTGGCCTCGGTTCGGCGGATCGGCGCCGACACGCCGGGCGATACGCCGGAGGCGCGGGTCGCCCGCGCCGAAGCAAATCTAATTGGCGGTGATTTGGCCGGCGCGGTTGGCGAGTTGAATGGTCTAGATGGTGCGGCGGCGTCGGCTGCGGCCCCCTGGCTTACCGGTGCGCGGGCGCGGCTCGATGCCGATGTCGCGGTCATCGAGATCGAAGCGCTGGCGATTGCGCGTCTGCAGTCCGGCAACGGTGGATCGTAATGCGCCGGGCCATCTTCTTTTTTGTCGAAGTTGCCATCGTCGTGGCGGTGGCGGTGTGGCTCGCCAATCGTCCGGGTGTGGTCTCGGTCGACTGGCAGGGCTGGCGGGTCGAAACGTCGCTCGGCATTGTGGCGCTGGTGGTACTGGTGTTCGTTGTGCTGGCCGCGACCCTTTATGCTGGATGGCGCTGGTTGCGCCGCGCTCCGAGCGAGATGGCAGCGTCGCGCCGCCATCGCCGCGAGGCGACCGGCTATCGGGCGCTGACCGATGGGCTGGCGGCGGTCGCGGCGGGTGATGCATCGGCGGCGCGAAAACTAGCCCGCAAGGCGGACTCGCTTCTCAAGGAGCCGCCAATGACCCTACTTCTCTCGGCACAGGCGGCGCAACTCGATGGCGATGAGGCTACGGCGCGGCATTGCTTCGAACAAATGTTGGAACGCCCGGAGACCGAATTTCTTGGGCTGCGCGGCCTCATCCTGCAAGCCCTGCGTGATGGTGACGACGACCGCGCCCTGGACTACGCCCAGCGCGCCTATCCCCTGCAACCCTCCGCGCCTTGGCTGCTCGATGCTATGGTTTCGCTGCACAGCAAAGCGGGCCGGTGGCGAGCGGCACAGAAACTCGTGGAAGAAGCGCAGCGCCGCAAGCGGGTGCCGGCGGAAGTCGGCCGTCGTCAGCAGGCCGCGCTGTTGACCGAACGCGCGCGGTCCGCGATGAGCCGGGACAGCCTGTCGGATGCGTTCGAACAAATTCGCCGCGCCCATGATCTCGATCCTGCTCTCCCGCCGGCGGCCGAACTCATGGCGCGCCTGGTGGCCGACGATGGCCGCGTGCGCCGGGCGCGCAAAGTGTTGGAGCGCACCTGGCGGGTAGCGCCTCATCCGGCCTTGAGCGCAGCCTATTTAGACATTGTCGGCGACGAGGCGGCCCTCGATCGCTATCGCGCCATAACCCAACTCACCAAGGAGAACGCCAGCCATCCGGAGAGCCGGTTCGCCATCGCCGAGGCCGCCGTGGCGGCCAAGCTGTGGGGTGAGGCCAAGCAACAGCTCGAGGCGCTGGAAACCGCCGCACCGACCGCCCGGGTGTTTCGCCTTTGGGCGCGGCTGGCCGAAGCCGAAAACCAGGACGATGGCGCGGCGCGGCGCTGGATCGACCGGGCTGCCGACGCCGAGGCCGACAAGGCCTGGGTGTGTGCGAGCTGCGGCACGGTGTCCGACGATTGGTCGGCGGTGTGCGGCCATTGTGCGTCATTTGCGACGCTCTCGTGGAAACAGCCGCCGCGGGTACACCGCGCGGTTATTGCGCCGCCGATGCCGGCGGAGACGGGGTCCGGCACCGCGCCGGAGTCGACCGCCCTGGCGCCGATCGATGCGGATACCGGCGCGGCGGTGGGAAAACCGGCCCAAATCGGCTGAAAACCGGGCAGACGTGGCCCGATCTTAGTCTTGCGTTAATCATATTAGCCTTGAATGACGGCACCGAAAGGCGCGCCGCCGGCACGCCGTTGCAACAGCGTTGTCTGTCAATGGCCGATACGTCCCTGTACCAGAAAAACCTGTTGTTTTTCACCACCGCCTATCCGCCGCTCGCGGAGAGAGTGCGTGACCCCGAAACCGAACTGACCCAGCCGATTAATGACGATGACGGCCATATGGTCGATATCGATGTCGGCCAGGGCCGTTTGTACAATCGCCCGGCCGCCGAATTCGCCGCCGAACAGGTGTCGTCCTACATGGCGCACCCGACCCGGATCGTGGTCGAACCGCCGAAGCTCGATGATCTGCACGACGCCTGCACCCACACTATGGCGACCACGCTTGCGGGCGCCGCGCGCGACCGCTTGGAACAGCCACCGCTCGATCGCAGCGGTATCCTGTTGGTTGTCGGCATCGGTCTCGGGTTTCATATCCGCGACCTGATCGCCCAAACCGGCCCGCGCCATGTCATCCTGGTCGAGCCCATCGGAGAGTTCCTCAACCATAGTTTGGCGGCGATCGACTGGCAGACCCTCTGGACCGAATGTACCGAGGCCGGCACCACCATCGATGTCATCGCCGGCGGCGATCCGGCCAGCATCCAACAACAGCTCGAACCCTTGGTGATGCGCTTCGGCGAGACCGCCATCGACGGTTCCTACATCTACCTGCATTACCAGAACGACGTGACCCGGGCGGTTGCCGGCGCCTTCCACGGCTTGGCCGGCATGACCGCCATCCTCAAAGGCTATTATACCGACGAAAAGCTGATGGTGGAAAACACCGTGGCCAATGTCGCCACACACGATTTCTGGTTGGTCGAAGGCGAATTGCGGCAGCCGATCGACGTGCCGGTATTTGTCGTCGGCGCCGGCCCGTCACTCGATGCCAGCATCGAGGTAATCCGCCAATGGCAGGACCGGGCGATTATCGTCACTGCCGGATCGACCCTGCAGGTGCTGTTACACCAGGGCATCGTTCCCGACTTTCATGTGGAAAAAGAAAACACCCAACCGACCGTCGACCGCCTGCGCCATATCCATGCGCGCAGCCGCGAGCAGTTCGGCGACGACAATTTCGGGCCGATCCGTCTGGTGGCGTCGACCACCGTGAAGCCGGGCGTGACCGAATTATTCGATGAGAAATTCCTGTTCCTGCGATCGGCCCTGAGCTCGACGGCGATGTTCGGCGCCGGCCATCTGGCGGTTGATGGCACCTCGCCTTATTCGGCGAATGCGGCGCTGACCCTGGCGGCGATCCTGGGTTTCCGCGATGTCTATCTGTTCGGCTGCGATTGCGGCGCAAAAGACGCTGCCCGTCACCATTCGGGCGAAACCGCTTATTACACGCTGGATAATTATACCGACCGGGGCGTCGATTTTCCGTTGCGCGCGCCGGGTAATTTTGGTGGCGAGGTACTCACCAATCCCTATTTCGCCTGGAGCCGCCAGACCTACGAGCAAGTCATCGCGGCGGCGGGTCTGACCGTCCACAATTGCAGCGACGGTGTGATGATTGCCGGTGCGACGCCGTTGCCGCCGAACGACCTTACCCTCACCAACGCGCCGCTCGATAAGAATGCGGTGGCTGAGACGGTCAAAACCAGCTCCGCTCATTTCACCCCTGGCGCCTATTTGATCGACCAGGATGTCGCGGGTGCGGCAAACAATTGGCACGAATTCGCCGCCGCGTTTCGTGCCCATCTGGATACGAACCTGGCCACCGCCGGCAATATCAACCAGTTCGACCAGCATTTGCGTGGCTTTCTCGATCAAGCAGCGGAAAAATATGGCGGTGTGACGATCATACCGGGTGGTTCTGCGCGCTCTATGGTGCCAGTCGCCGGCTACTATTTGAACCGTGCGGCCGATGACGACGCGCAAGCGCAGCTGATGGATGTGTTCCGCACCACCTACCGGGCCGAGATCGAACGCATTCTCAATGACGGTTCGGCCCTGATGACCGGTTTGGAGACAGCGCCCGATGCGGCGCTGTCGTGGGCGGGCTAGCATGGGCGAAACCTTCGACATTGCAGGCCGTAAGATCGGCGAGGCCGCGCCCGGCTATTTGATTGCCGAAGTCGCGCAGGCACATGACGGATCATTGGGCACGGCGCACGCCTTCATCGATGCGGCGGCGAAAGCCGGCGCGGACGCGATCAAGTTTCAGACCCATTTGGCAGAGGCCGAGTCGACGCGCGACGAACCGTTCCGTGTTCCCTTCAGTCGGCAGGATTCAAGCCGCTACGAATATTGGCAACGCACCTCGTTCAGCGCCGAGCATTGGGCCGGGTTGGCGGCACATGCGGGCGAGTGCGGATTGGCGTTTCTAAGCTCACCATTTTCAATCGAGGCGGTGGAGCTTCTGCGTGGGCTCAACGTCCCGGCTTGGAAAGTCGCTTCGGGCGAAATGGGTTCGGGCTCTCTGCTGGCCGCTATGTGCGCCGACCGCAAGCCGGTCCTGCTGTCCACCGGCATGAGCAGCTTTGCCGAAATCGATACAGCCGTGGCGGTGATCCGCGACGCCGGCGCGCCCTTGGCGGTAATGCAGTGCGCCAGCCTTTATCCGACGCCTCTCGAGGCTGTCGGCCTCAATGTGCTCGACGATTATCGCCGGCGCTATGGTTGCCCGGTTGGATTATCCGATCATTCCGGCAGCGTTTATCCGGCGCTCGCCGCCTTGGCGCAAGGCGCCCATATCATTGAAGTGCATCTGACCCTATCGCGCGACATGTTCGGCCCCGACGTGCCGGTCTCGCTGACCGTTGATGAATTGGCGGCGGTGGCGGCGTCCCGCGATGCGTTCCACACCATGGCCAGCCATCCGGTCGACAAGGACGCGGCGGCCGATGCGCTGTCGGAAATGCGCACTATGTTCGGCCGCAGTCTGGCGCCGCGTACCGACTTGCCCGCCGGCACGGTGATCGACGCGGATATGCTGACCGTGAAGAAACCGGCGACGGGCATTCCCGCCGACGCGCTTGCGACCATTGTCGGCCGGCAATTGGTGCACTCCGTATCGGCCGACCGGTTGTTAATGTGGGAGGATATCGATGTCCCCGCTTGATAGCGCGATCAACGGCCAGGCGCACGGCCCCCGGCGTTTGAACGGCGATGGCGGCGTGCGTAAGGTTTGCATCGTCGTCAACAGTCGCGCCAACTATGCCCGCATCAAATCGGTGATGCGCGCGGTGCAGCGCCATAACCGTTTGGAATTGCAATTGGTGGTCGGCGCGTCCGCACTGCTCTATCGCTACGGCAATGTGGTTGAGCTGATCCGCGCCGACGGGTTCGAGCCCGCCGCCGTGGTCTACTCCATCGTCGAGGGCGAGAACCCCACGACCATGGCGAAGTCGACCGGCATGGGCATCATCGAATTGTCCACCCAGTTCGAAAACCTGCAGCCCGATATTGTACTCACGGTCGCGGACAGGTTCGAAACCATGGCGACGGCGATCGCCGCCAGCTACATGAATATCCCGCTCGCCCATACCCAAGGCGGCGAGGTCACCGGCTCGATCGATGAGAGCGTACGCCACGCCATCACCAAATTGGCCCATGTGCATTTCCCGGCGACTGAACTTGCCCGCGACAATGTGGTGCGCATGGGCGAGAACCCAACGGCGGTTCATCTCACGGGCTGTCCGGCGATCGATCTGCTGGTCGATAACGATCTGAGCCTCCACCCGGACATTCTCAATCACGGCAAGGGGGTAGGCCCCTCGGTCGATCCCGACGCGCCGTATATGATCGTGCTGCAGCATCCGGTCACCACCGAATATGGCAGCGGTTTTGTCCAGGTTCGCGAAACCTTGGAGGCGGTCACCCGTGTCGGCATGCAGATCGTATGGCTGTGGCCGAACGTGGACGCCGGCTCCGACGATGTCTCCAAGGGTCTGCGAATGTTCCGCGAGAAGAACCCCGATGCCAATGTGCATTTCTACCGCAATTTCGCGGCCGAGGATTACGCCCGGCTGCTGAACAACGCCGCCTGCATCGTTGGTAATTCCAGCTCGGCCCTGCGCGAAGGCGCTTTTCTCGGGGTGCCGGCGGTGAATGTGGGCACCCGCCAACAGGGCCGCGAGCGAGGGCCGAACGTCATGGACGCCGATTATGACGCCGCCGCGATCGAACACGCGCTGCGGACGCAGATCGCCCATGGCCGCTATGGCGCGTCCACCTTGTTTGGCGACGGTCATTCCGGACAACGGGTGGCGAACATATTGGCCGACGCTGAAATCAGCGTTCAAAAACGCCTAGCTTACTGAGGTCTGCGATGGATAACGCTTTCGAACCTGCCGGACATCTCGACCTCGCCTCGGAATATTTCCGCGACCAGGGATTGGCAGAACTCGTGGTCAGTAGCCAGGCGTCGGGCGCCAACGGCTATAGCGTGGCGATCGAGCCCGATATCGACGATTTGGTGCGCCTGCACCAGTTGGTGCGTGAGCGCCGCGCCTTCACGGTACTGGAATTCGGCTGTGGTTTCTCGACTTTGGTGATCGCCGATGCGTTGGCCAAGAACGCCGACGAATTTGCCTCCAGCGACGCCGAGGTTGAATTGCTGCCCGCCGATGCGTTTCGGGTGTTCACCGTCGACGCCAGCGAGGCCTGGCTGGAGACCGCGATCGGTCGCATTCCCAACGGGTTGCAGACCCATGTGGTGCCGACCCACAGCCCGGTGCGGGCGGGAACCCATAACGGCCAGTTGTGTCATTTCTACGAACGCCTGCCCAATATGGTGCCCGACTTCATCTATCTCGACGGGCCCGATCCCCAGGATGTGGGCGGCGCCGTCAACGGTCTGGATTTCAGCCACCGCGAGCGCACCGTGATGTCGGGCGATCTGTTGCTGATGGAACCCAGTTTCGTGCCGGGCCTGATGGCGCTGATCGATGGCCGCACCAACAACGCGCGGTTCCTGGCCAACAATTTCCGCCGCAGCTACGATTGGCTGGAAGATCCGGGCGGCGACTACACCATGTTCGAACTGGCGGAACCGCCCCTGGGGATGAAAAACCGGGAGCGTCTGGCCTATTGCGCGGGCGAAGACGAGTGAGCGCACCCGCCCAGGCAGAGCCGGCGGAAGGCGAAGCCTTTAGCCAAGCCCAGCTCGACGGCCATTTCGCGGTGTTGGCAGAACGGGTGTTTCAGGTCGAAATCAAATGGCCGCATTTCCGCTTGCTGCTGAACGATATCCGCTCGCTCGCCGCCGAAGTGACGCCGGGGATGAGAGTGGTGTCATTGGAGCGCGGCCTGCTTTATGGCGGTTGCAGCCTGATGGCGCCAGCCTTTCACCATTGCGATTTTCTGTCGATCGATTGCAGCCCCGACAGCGCCGACGATCGCGGCGCCTATAACGGGGCGATGATCGACGATCCGCGTTTTCTGTTCGTGGCCGGCACCCATCGCGCGCCGATCGAGGCGACCGGGTTGGGCGACGGCATCGCCGATCTGGTTCTGGTGCCGAATTTAGTGCACCACATCGCCGACCAGACGGCGCTGTTCGCCGAGATGGCGCGCATCACCCGGCCCGGCGGCCAAGTCTATGTGTTCGAGCCGCTGGTGCGCGAACTGCACCAGATGCCCGACGATTATCTGCGTTACACGCCGTTCGGCCTGCAGCAGGTGCTGCGCGCGGCCGGCCTCGCGCCCGGCGATTTTACGCTGGAGGGCGGTCCGTTTTCCGCCGTGGCCTATTGCTGGGCCCAGGCGCTGGAATATCTGCCGGTCGATCAGCGCGAGGTGATGGCGCGCTGGTTCTATGAAGAGCAGTTCCCCCAACTGATGGATTGGGATGCCCGCTACACCGAGAACCTCGAGCGCAAGCACACCGCATTCCCCATGAGCTTTTCGATCATCGCGGATAAACCGGCATGACCTGGCACGCGCGGGGACATGACCTCTCGGTGCTGGCGGTGGTGCCAGCGCGCGGCGGCTCCAAGGGCGTGCCGCGCAAGAACATGCAATCGATCGGTGGGATGTCGCTGGTCGGCCGCGCGGTCCAACTGGCGGTGTCGCTGGACTTGATCGACCACACCATCATTTCCACCGACGATGCCGAAATTCGCGCCGAGGCCGAGTGCCATGGCGCAGCCGCCCCGTTCGTGCGCCCCGCCGATTTGTCCGGTGACGCGGCCCGCTCGGAAGATGTCTGGCGCCATGCCTGGCTGGCGGCGGAAGACCATTACGCGATGCGCTTCGATATCTCGCTGCTGCTCGAGCCCACCAGCCCGCTGCGCACGGGCGCCGATCTCAGCGCCACCGTCGCCGCCGTGACCGAGGGCGGCCATGCCAGCGCCGCCACCGTGTGCCGTTCGGCGGCCCATTTCACGCCCCATAAGGCGCTGACCCTCAACGATGCGGGATGCCTGGGCTTTCATATGCATAACGGCACCGCCTTCAGCCGCCGCCAGGCCATTCCCGGCGCGATCTATCACCGCAACGGCCTGTGCTATGGCGCCACCCGCGCGGCCGTGGTCGATCGCGGCGAGATCATCGGCGACGATTGCGCCGCCGTCATCATCGACCGGCCGATCGTCAATATCGACGATGCGTTCGAGCTCGAATTGGCCGAATGGCTGCTGGCCCGCCAGGAACGGTTGGACGCGGGCGAAACGGCCGAAACGACGGCGCCGATCGCCGTGTCGTCGTAGACGACTCAGTAAAGGACTTGACCGGCAGCGCTGTCGGTTCTAAGTCGGCGCTGCATAAACAATATGCGCCCCGGCGCCGCCTTAGCTCAGTTGGTAGAGCATCGCATTCGTAATGCGGGGGTCGCAGGTTCGAATCCTGCAGGCGGCACCATTTTTCTTTCTATATTTCAATGAATTGGATTTCTGGCGATATTAGGCGTCAGCTCTGCGCGTGTAATTCCTGTGAAAACGCGTCAGGAACGTTGCTTCGCCAGCGTGACTATTTGTTCGACGTTCGTACTTCCATCAAGCAGGTCGAGAGCATCATTTACGCGTTCTTCCCGAGCGTGAATATACCGCATCACCATCTCTGTACTCT
>JABDJY010000033.1 GCA_013003285.1 Alphaproteobacteria bacterium
AAGAAGAGACGCCGCCGAAGAACCAGATCGCCGAGGCGCCGAAGGATAAGGGCGAGCCGACCCCCACACCGCCGCAGATCAATGACCGGGCCTCGGCCACGGAAATCGAACGCCTCAAGCAGATGATCCGTCAGCAGATACAACCCTGTTGGAGCCCGCCGGTCGGCGCGGCCGACGCCGAAAATTTAGCGGTCGCTATTTTTATCCGTGTCGACCAACGGGGCGTTGTCACTGAAGCGCGCGTGATCGATGCCGGGGCGATTGCGCAGAACCCCTTTGCTCAGGCCGCCGCCGATGCGGCACGCCGGGCGGTGCTCAATCCGCGCTGCCAGCCATTCGAATTGCCACAAAATCGCTATGATTTATGGAAAGAAATAGAGTTCAACTTTGATCCGAGGGAGCTGTTGGGTTAGCCATGCTGTCACATATTGAGAATTTACGCCGCCGCGCGATATTCCTAATCACGATCGTTGCGGCGTTGGCGCTGCCGACGATCGCTCACGCCCAGCTGAAGGTTGACGTAACCGGCGGCAATATCGAACCCTTGCCGATCGCGGTTCCCGATTTCATTCCCGGCGATGCGCAAGCACAGAAAGTGGCGGTGGATATCGCCGCGGTGATTGCCCAGGACTTGGAACGCTCGGGACTGTTCGCGCCGATCGATAAGAGCGCGTTTCTGTCTCAGCCGGCGGGCTTGGCGGTGCGGCCTAATTTCGTCAATTGGAAGCCATTGAATGCCCAGGCGCTGATCGTCGGTGAGGCGAAGCTAACCGCTGATGGCCAACTCAGCACCGACTTCCGCCTGTGGGATGTATTCGCCGAACAGCCGATGACAGGCCTGAGCCTGACCACCTCGCTGTCGAACTGGCGGCGCGTGGCGCATCTTATCGCCGACGCGATCTACGAGCGGATCACCGGCGAGCGCGGCTATTTCGATACGCGGATCGTCTATATCTCTGAAACAGGCCCGGCGGAGAAAAAGATTAAACGTCTCTCGATCATGGATCAGGACGGCGCCAACCACCGTTTCCTGTCCAACGGCGACGCGCTGGTGCTCACCCCACGGTTCTCGCCGACCCAGCAGGAAATCACCTATCTCGCCTATTTCAACAATCAGCCGCGGGTCTATCTGTTCAATATCGATACCGGCGAACAGGAAGTGCTGGGTGATTTCCCCGGCATGACTTTCGCGCCGCGATTTTCGCCGGACGGCAACCAGGTGATCATGAGCCTGGCGGAGAACGGTAACTCCGACATCAATGTGATGGACCTCCGCACCCGTCAAGTGCGGCGCCTGACGACCCACCCGTCGATCGACACCTCGCCGAGCTATTCGCCCGACGGCCGCCAAATTGTGTTCGAATCCGACCGCGGCGGCAGCCAGCAACTCTATGTGATGAACGCCGACGGCAGCAATCAGCACCGCATCAGCTTCAAGGCCGGCGGGCGCTATGGCACGCCGGTATGGTCGCCGCGTGGTGATTTAATCGCCTTCACAAAAATACAAAGCGGTCTGTTCCATATCGGCGTCATGCGGCCCGATGGCAGCGGCGAACGCCTGCTGGCGAAAGGCTTTCTGGTGGAAAGCCCGACCTGGGCGCCCAATGGCCGCGTGCTCATGTTCTTCAAGCAGAACAAGTCGGATGCCAAAGGCAATGGGCGTAATTCGCGCCTCTATTCGATCGATCTGACCGGTCAAAACGAGCGCGAAATAATCACACCGGTAGAAGCGTCCGATCCGGCCTGGTCGCCGGCAAGCTCACGCTGAAATACAAACAAGAATCAGAAAAAGATGCTGAAAATACTACTAATTTCCCATATGGAAACCGAGGCTTTGCTTGATTCGAATCAGGGCCACCAGTATAGTCGCCGCGCTATTAAGTGGCCGGAGGCAGTGATTCGGGGCATCGTGCCGCCCACATTCGAGCGGCGCGCTTTCGTATAATTTTAATGATATGTCCGAGCGGGGAAGTGCCGGACGGTAACGGCTTTAGGGAGTCTACGATGAGAATAAATCTACCAGTGGTTGTTGCTGCCGCGTTTCTTTTGGCTGCGTGTTCGTCCGCTTCGGACGAGGGAGCGGATGCCGGCAGTGACGGTACGTCCACCACGCCTCCGCCAATTTCGGATACGAATGTGGCACCCGTGCAGCCTGTCGGTGCCGCGCCGGGTTCGCAACTTGATCTGGAAATCAATGTTGGCGACCGGGTTCTGTTCGGGTTTGACCAATCGACGCTAACAAGTACGGGCCGCACCCAGGTCGAACGCTGGGCTGATTGGCTTGAAGTAAACCAACAGAATAAGCTGTTGATCGAAGGTCACGCCGATGAGCGCGGCACCCGTGAATACAACTTGGCCTTGGGCGAACGCCGGGCGAATGCCGCGCGCGAATATCTCGTCTCGCTGGGCGTTGCGCCCAACCGCCTTCGGACCATCAGCTTCGGCAAGGAACGTCCTGCTATTCCGGGGTCGAGCGAAAACGCTTATGCGCAGAATCGTCGCGCGGTAGCGGTTCTCGACGCTGTCACGAACTAGATTGTCGATCGAAACAAATGGCATCGCCCCGGCACGCCGGGGCGATCGCCGCTTAAAAGGTGCGCCGTCAAATGCGCGCCATCACAGCCTCGACCCAAACCATGGGCCGGGGCTGTTTGGTTTTCTGCCATAGTTTTGCCGAAATGCCCCAGCAGGGTGCCGGGGCGTGATTGACCTGAGAGTTGATCTTGCGCATATCGGGATTCTGAAATCGAACAAGCTAAGGACCGTGCCATGACCGCACCTTATGGCCAGCGCATTTCCCTGTTGAACCGCAATTGGATCGGCGCGGCGCTCGCGATCACTGTCATTGCCGCCACGCCCCTATTTACCGCGCCGCCGGTCGCGGCGCAGTCGAGCGACGTGCAGCCCTTGGTGAACACGATCAACCGGTTGGAACGCCAGCTCCAGGCGCTCGAGCGCACGGTCTATCGCGGCGGTCCACGGCCTGCCGGCGCATCGGGTACCAGCGCTGGATCTACCGGCGGCGCGCCGCCCGCAGCCGTATCGCAGCTACAATTGAAAACCAACCAGCTCGAGGAGCAGATGCGTGGGCTGACCGGGCAAATCGAGGAAATCGGCTTCAAGGTCAACCAGATTAGCGCCCGGCTCGACCGGCTGGTCGCCGATGTGGATTTCCGCTTGCGGGCGCTGGAAAGCACCGAGGGGCAGACCAATGCTGTAACCGGCACGCCGGCGCCGGATCTTCGTACGCAGGTCGCGCCGCCAGGACCCACCGGTGCCACGCCCGGCGCCAACAATGTCGCCTCTCGTCAGGGCGGTGGCGCGACGACGGCGGGTAGTCTTGGAACCATCTCCGAGAGCCAGCTTGAGGCCGCGCGCGCGCGACGGAAAACCCCTGGTGCGACGACGACCGATGCGGCGCCGCAACAGGCCCCCCAACAGGCCACTGCCAGCCCGAGCGGTACGGTCGCCCTGCCGGAAGGGTCGCCGGAAGATCGCTATAACTATGCCCGCAGCTTCCTCATGCGCCGCGACTTCCCGGGCGCCGAACAGGCATTGCGGGCGTTCGTTGAAACCTATCCCGACAATGAGCTTACCGGGGCGGCGCAATATTGGCTCGGTGAGACCTATTATGTGCGCAACGATTTTGGCACCGCCGCGCGGACCTTCGCCGATGGCTTCCAGCGCTATCCCGACAGCAACAAGGCGCCCGATAATCTGCTCAAGCTCGGCATGTCGCTGGCCGCGCTCGAACGCACCGAGGATGCCTGCATCACGTTTGAAAAACTGGCGAGCGAATATCCGAAATCGTCGGCCAGCATAAAGCAGCGCGCGCAAAGCGAACGCACCCGCTTGAGATGCAAGTAGCGGCGCGGCCTGACGCCGCGCTGCCGACCCCTTTAAGCGACGACGAATTCGCCGCGTCGATGGCGCCGTTTGCACCGTTCGAGCACAGGCCGGCGGTTGCCGTCGCCGTGTCGGGTGGACGCGATAGCCTATGCCTGGCGTTGCTCGCCAGCCGTTGGGCGGCGCGACAAGGCGGTGACTTGGTGGCGCTAACCGTCGATCATGGATTGCGGACGGACTCGGCGGCAGAATCCCGTCAGGTCGGTGATTGGCTGCGCCGCCACGGTATTCGCCATCACATTTTGCGGTGGTCCGGACCCTATCCGACAAGCGGCATTCAGGCCGCTGCACGCCAGGCGCGCTATCGCCTCCTCGCGGACCATTGCGTTGCACAGGGAATCTTGCATCTGTTAGTCGGCCATCATCGCGACGACCAGGGCGAAACCGTCCTGATCCGGCACGAAAGTTCCAGTGGCCGCGATGGTTTGGCGGCGATGGCGGCTGTGAACGAACAGAATAATCTGCGCCTATTGCGGCCGCTGCTCGACATGCCGCGCGAACGTCTCGCGGCGACGTTGACCGCGTTGGGGCAAAGCTGGATCGACGACCCGAGCAATGAGAACCCGGCTATGGCCCGGGGTCGTCTGCGTTCGAGCGATGTTGCGACATCTCTTTCGGAGGCTGCAGTCAGCGCGAACAACAGCGCCGATGCGAGAGTTTTAGCCGAGGGCGAAACCGCCTGCCTGGCGGCGCGCGCGCTGCGGTTTCACCCCGCCGGGTTCATCACCATCGATCGCGCCGTTTTGGCGGCAGGTACGCCCGAGATTATCGAACGCGTACTGGCCCGCGCCGTCATGGCTGTCGCCGGCCGGAGCTACCCGCCGCGCAGCGTGCGGACAAAGCGATTGGCGCAGATCATTGCCGGCGGAGAGGTTTTTTCCGGGCACACCCTGGCCGGCTGCCGGCTGGTGGGCCATGAAAACGCGATCCATGTGTGCCGCGAAGCCGCCCGTATCGGCCCGCCGGTAGAGTTAATGGCGGGTACGACGACGGTCTGGGATAACCGGTTTAGGGTCTCGGTCACGAAGAGTTTAGGCCGAGACGCAAAGCTGGCGGCGCTCACGGCGAAGGGCTGGAAACAGATTGTCCGGGTCGATCCACAACTGCGAAATATCCCCATTCCCTATGCTGCGCGAACGGTCTTGCCGGCGCTGTGGTCGGGAGAGGTGGTAAGTAATGTCCCCCATC
>JABDJY010000055.1 GCA_013003285.1 Alphaproteobacteria bacterium
AGCGAGGGGGAGGGTTAGGGAGGGGGTGTTTAACCCTCGGCCAGCCACTCCTCGATTAAATGGCGGGCGATGGAATCGGCGCGTGGCAGTTGCAGGTCTGACTCCGGCGTAATCGCCTTTAACTCGTCGCGGCTGAACCAGCCGGCCGAGGCCAGCTCGACCGGGTCCGGGTGCAGATCGGTATTCAGCGCACGGGCGCGGAACCCGACCATGAGGGACGACGGGAAGGGCCAGGGCTGCGAGTGCTGATAGTCAATATCGGTCAGCTTAACGCCGACCTCCTCGAACACTTCGCGGGCGACGCAATCTTCCAGGCTTTCGCCGGGTTCCAGAAACCCGGCCAGGACCGACTGCATGCGCGGCGGGAACCGGTCGGCGCGGGCCAGGATGATCTTATCCTCATGATAAACCAGCACGATGCAGGCCGAATCGGTGCGCGGAAAATGCACAGCGTTGCAGGCCGCGTCGGTGCAGCGCCGCTGGTGCCCAGCAGCCTCGCTCAATGTCGGCGCGCCGCAGACCCCGCAATGGCGGTGGCGCTGGTGCCAATAATTGATTCCGCGCGCATAGGCCAGCAGATTGCCCTGCTCCGGCGCCATGATCTGGCCGACTTGGCGCAAATCGGCGAACTCGCCCTGGCTGCCCAGGACATCGTGCTCGACCGGGTTCTCCATATGGCTGATATCGACACTGAAATAGGTGGTTTCGCCCACCAAACCCAGCAATACCGGCTGGTTATGTTCGCTGGTGAGGCCGTCCATATGAGCGATGTCGATATCGATCATGGTGATCTCGGCCCCGGTGGAGACCAGATTTTGCCCCCGCCACACTGGCACAACCCGACTTTCCGGCGCGTTTAGCTGTCCCGTCAGCCAGTTGGCGTCGGAGCGCTGATTGGCGGCGCGGTCGAGATTGATGGTGGCGTAGAAGTTCTTGCGGGTCATGGCCGTACCGATTGTGAGGCGGAGAAATTGTCATATTGGCGGGATGGCTGCAACTTCTGCCGCCGGGGACCCGGGGTTCCGCCAACCAACCCATATTATCGCGATTTCATCCCCACAGACCGGTTCCGCCGGGGGCACGATCTGATATAGTAGCCGCGGAAGGTCGGGCGGACGGGCCTCTCGCCAACCCGGTCAGGTCCGGAAGGAAGCAGCCGTAACGAGTTTCGCCCGGGTCGTATTTAAACCGGCCTTCCACTTCGAACCCTGAAACCCCGGCTTATGGGGCCCGCGACCGCCGATGACTGCCGACTCCGACGACCAGATGTCCGACGACGCCCCCGACGATGTCAGGTCGGGCGAGGGCAGCCCGACGATCGACGACGTCAATCAGTCGAGCTTCCTCGATGGGCCCTCTTCGGCACCCGCGCCAGAGCCGGAACCTGAACCCGAGCCGATCGACGCCACCGAGACACCGGCGCCACCGCCTGCTGAATCCGCCACACCCGCCGTAACCCTCGAAAGCGACCCGGCGACCGGCGACTATGTGGTGCTGGCGCGCAAATACCGGCCGCAGAATTTCGATGAGCTGATCGGCCAGGAATCCCTGGTGCAGACGCTCACCAACGCCTTCAAGCTCGACCGGGTGGCCCATGCCTTTATCCTCACCGGCGTGCGCGGGGTCGGTAAGACGACGACGGCGCGGATCATCGCTAAATGTCTGAATGCCACCGATGGGCCGACCATCACCCCGGCTGCCGACGACGAGCAATGCGTGGCGATTGCCCAAGACCGCCATCCCGATGTGATCGAGGTCGATGCGGCGAGCCGGACCGGGGTCGACGATATTCGCGAGATCCTCGATGGGGTGCGCTATCGCCCGGTGTTCGGGCGCTACAAGGTCTACATCATCGATGAAGTGCACATGCTGTCGCGCAACGCCTTCAACGCGTTGCTGAAGACCCTGGAAGAGCCGCCGGAACATGTGAAGTTCATTTTCGCCACCACCGAAATCCGCAAGGTGCCGGTCACCGTCCTGTCGCGCTGCCAGCGTTTCGATCTGCGCCGGGTCGGCGCCGACGAATTACTCGAACATTTTACCGGCATCGTGACGAAGGAATCGGCGGTGGTCGATGAGGACGCGCTGCGGCTGATCGCCCGCGCCGCCGACGGCTCGGTGCGCGATGGGCTTTCCCTGCTCGACCAGGCGATCGCGGCCTATGGCTCCGGCGGGGCGACCGCCAGCGAAGCCCAAGTGCGCGCCATGCTGGGGGTGGCCGATGCCAGCGGCGTCTATGACTTATTCGAGGCGGTGATGGGCGGGCGCGCCGACGACGCCCTATCGGGCCTGCGCACGCTCTATGATTCGGGCGCCGATCCGATCGCCATCTTGCAGGACCTGCTCGGGCTCAGCCATTGGCTCACCCGGGTCAAGCTGGTGCCCAAGACCGCCGACGATGCCACGGTCTCGGAGGTCGAGCGGGTGCGCGGTAAGGAACTGGCCGAAAAGCTGCCGGTCTCGGTCTTGTCGCGGGCCTGGCAAATTTTACTGAAGGGCCTAGGCGAGGCCCAGCGCGCGCCCATGGCCATGCCGGCGGTCGAGATGGTTCTGATCCGTCTGGCCTACGCCGCCGATTTACCGGCGCCGGCCGACATCGTAGCACGCTTGGAAGCCGATGGTGGCAAACCCGCCACCGCCACCGTGGCCACGCAAGCGCCGACCAGCCCGCCGGCCGAAACCAATGGCGACGCCACCGCGGTGTCCAGTGCCCCAATGTCCACAAGTGACAATGCCGCGCCTTCAGGCGCGGCGCCGCAGGCGACCATGGCGGCAGTTGCGCCGGAATTGGCCCCTGAACTGGAACCGGAACTAGAGCCTGCATTACAGCCCACTGAGACGGTCGAGCCGGATCCGGCGACGTTCCGCGAGCTCATCGAACTGTTTGCCGCGCGGCGTGAAATCCAGTTACGCAATCACCTCTATACGAATGTTCACCTGATCGCCTACGAACCCGGCCGCCTTGAATTTCGGCCCAATGATTTGGCGCCGGGTAACTTGGCCGGCGAAGTGCTGAACTTTCTGCGCGAATGGCGCGGGGCGCACTGGTCGGTCAGCGTGTCCGGCGAGGTGGGCGAGCCGACCCTGGCCGAACAGGATTCGGCCCATGAGCAGGCCGAACGCACGGCGGCGGCGCAGGACCCGGTGGTTCGTGCCGCGCTCGAGACCTTTACCGGCGCGCGTATCGAACGCGTGGTCAGCCGCGAGG
>JABDJY010000058.1 GCA_013003285.1 Alphaproteobacteria bacterium
GGCCTAGGTTGGAGCGTAATGCTCATCCTGAGCTTGTCGAAGGATGGGAATGCACCAATATTCGAAGTCGGAAGGTGCATCATGAAACTGAACGCGGATTTCTCCCAGCGCGTCGCCATCGATACCGAGAACCAGCCTTGGGTGGCCTCGCCCTTGCCCGGGGTCGAACGGCGCATGCTCGACCGTATCGGCGATGAAGTGGCGCGCGCGACCAGCCTGGTGCGCTATGCGCCAGACAGCTTTTTTTCGCCCCACGAGCATGGCGGCGGCGAGGAGTTTCTGGTGATCGAGGGAGTGTTCTCCGACGAACATGGCGACTATGGGCCGGGTTCCTATTTGCGCAATCCGGTCGGCTCCAGCCACAAGCCGTTCAGCCGTGAGGGCTGCACGATCTTGGTGAAGCTGTGGCAGATGGCGCCTGAGGATCAGGAATATGTGCGCATCGATACGGCAAATGCCGCCTGGGAACCGTGGTCGATGGACGGCGTCGAGGTGGTTCGGCTGGCCGAGCGGCCCGATGAGCAGGTCCTCCTGATGCGCCTACAGCCGGGTACCGTGCTGCCGACCCACGATCATCCCGGCGGCGAGGAGCTCTTCGTCCTGGAGGGCGAACTGGCCGACCAGAACGGCCGCTATCCCACGGGGACTTGGTTGCGCAACCCGCCGGGCAGTTCGCACAGTGTCCGGTCCGAGCAAGGCTGCACCATCTGGCTAAAACTCGGCCACCTCGCGGGGCCCATCGAAGCGCCGGCCGGCTGAAGCCAGCGCCTATTTCTGTTTCCTATGGCGCGAGGCTGGCGCGCCAATTGGCGGCGAGTGTGGCCAAGTCTAATTCATAGACTTCCTGCCAGCGTTCTGGCGCACCGGCATTTCGCTTGCCTGGAACTAGCGGGGTCAGCGCATAGAGTTCTTGGAATTTCTCCAGCCCGTGCTGTTCGATCAGGAAGCCGACAAACGAACCGGCGACGATGTAAGCGTCGCGGCCGTCCAGGTCGGGCAGTTGGAGGCGCGATGGCGTTGCCAGGCGTTCCAGCGCGGCGATATCGGCGCGAGCAATAAGTTTGGCGGCTTCGGTATCCAAATCCTTGCTGTAATTGGGATAGGCCGGCTGGCCGCGCTGGTCCTCATGGGTGTAGACGGCGAGCCCTTCGGCCAGAAAACGGTTGGCGTTGGGCGCCACCACATGGACGATCTCGTGGGTGACTGCCGCCCGGCCCAGCCGCACCGTGCCGGCACGAAACAGCATGTCGCCGTGATGACCGCGCCAGGCAGGCACCAGCGCCATCGAGGGGCCACGGCTCTCGTCGATATCGATCGAGAACGACCCGTCATAGGTTTCGCCCCACCAGCGGCACACCCGCTTCAGGGACTTACGGAAATTGGCTTCGAAGTCCGACTTATCGCTTGCCGACAGGATCGGCGCGCGGATGTTGATTTCCCCATCACCGCACGCCGCATGGGCCGGCGAAACGCCGACAGAGGCGAAAACAGAGAATGCTATGAAAATAACCAATCGCATCATGGGTCCAGCTCCGCGGCGCGAAATACGGCGCGGGTTTACATCCATCAGATCAGATTAAGGCTATACCTTTGAATGCCTTAAGAAATCGAGAAACCCCTGCAAAATGACGCTGGCCGCCATTTTATCGACCACTTCACCGCGCCGTTTGCGGGTCATGTCGGCCTCTTCGATCAACACGCGCTCGACCTCGGCCGTTGACAGGCGTTCGTCCCACAGGGCGATGGGGATATCGATCTTTTCCAACAGATTGGTGGCGAATTGGCGGGTCGATTGGGCGCGGGGGCCTTCGCTGCCATCCATATTGCGCGGCAATCCGAGCACCAGACCGCCGATGCCGCGCTCGCCGATCAGCGCGATCAGCGCATTGGCGTCGGCGGTGAATTTAGTGCGCCGGATGGTCTCCAGCGGTGAGGCCACGGCCAGGCCGGAATCGGAGATCGCCAGGCCGATGGTCTTCGACCCCAGATCGAGACCCAGCGCGCGGCCGTTCGGCGGCAGGGCGTTTTTGAATTCGGTAGGGTCGACGATGGCCATGAGCGCTGTTTACGCTGCCGCGCCAGGATCTGTCCATGGTCTCCATAGTCGCCATGATGGGGCGGCGGCTTGCGAGCGCCGAGTCCCGGTGATAGCTTCCGCGCCGCTTGCTTGAGCCCAATTTTTTAGAGAGCCCCATGGCGCTTGATACCGATACCGTCCGGCGAATCGCGCGGCTCGCGCGTCTTCATATTCCCGATGCCGATCTCGAGCCTTTGGCCGGCGAACTGTCGAATATTATCGGCTGGGTCGAGCAATTGGCCGAGGTCGATACCGCGGGCGTCGAACCGATGACCAGCGTGGTCGAAACCACGCCGCACCAACGCGAAGACGTGGTCAATGATGGTGGCTACCCGGACCGGGTGCTCGCCAACGCGCCCGACCGGGCCGACGATTTCTTCGCCGTGCCCAAGGTGATCGAGTAATGGCCGGTTCCCCCGATCTGACCCAACTAACCATCGCGCAAGCTGGTGAGGGGCTGGCAGCAGGCGAATTCAGCGCCCGCGACCTGACCCAGGCGCATCTCGACGCCATGGCGGCGGCCCGCGACCTGAACGCCTATACAGCCGAGACGCCGGATCAGGCGCTGGCCATGGCCGACGCCTCGGACGAACGCCGGGCGAGCGGCGCCTCGCTCGGCCCGCTCGACGGCATTCCCCTGGCGGTTAAGGACCTGTTCTGCACCGAGGGCGTGCTGTCGACCGCCGGCAGCCATATCCTCGATGGCTTCAAGCCGACCTATGAATCGACCGTCACCCGGCAATTGTGGGAAGCCGGCGCGGTCATGTTGGGCAAGACCAACATGGACGAATTCGCCATGGGCTCGGCCAATGTGACCAGCCATTACGGCCCCTGTATCAATCCGTGGAAAGCGGCGGCGGGCGATGCGGCGGGTAAGGATTTAGTGCCCGGCGGTTCGTCGGGGGGATCGGCGGCGGCCGTAGCCTCGCGCATCGCGCTAGGCGCGACGGGCACCGATACGGGGGGATCGATCCGCCAGCCCGGCGCCTTCTGCGGCATCGTCGGCCTCAAGCCAACCTATGGCCGGTGTTCGCGCTGGGGCATCATCGCGTTTTCCAGTTCGCTCGATCAGGCTGGGCCGCTGACCCGCACCGTGCGCGACGCCGCCCTGATGCTCGGCGCCATGGCCGGCTACGACCCAAAGGATTCGACCAGCATCGATTTGCTGGTGCCCGACTATGCGGCGGCGTTGACGGGTGACATCAAGGGCCTGCGGGTGGGCATCCCGGCGGAATACACTCTGGACGGCATGCCGGCCGAGATCGACGCGCTGTGGCAGCAGGGCAGGGACTGGCTCGAGCGCGCCGGCGCCGAGATCGTCGACATCTCGCTGCCCCACACTAAATACGCGCTGCCGACCTATTACATCGTCGCGCCGGCCGAGGCCTCGTCGAACCTGGCGCGTTATGACGGCGTGCGCTACGGGTTGCGGATCGAAGGCGAAGACCTGACCGACACTTATGAGAAAACCCGCGCGGCCGGCTTCGGGCCCGAGGTAAAGCGCCGCATCATGATCGGCACCTATGTGCTGTCGGCGGGCTATTACGACGCCTATTATGTGCAAGCCCAGAAGGTGCGGCGGCGCATCGCCGAGGATTTCCACGCCGCCTGGGAATCGTGCGACGTCATCCTGACCCCGACGGCGCCCTCGGCGGCCTTCGCCATCGGCGAGAAGATGGACGATCCCATCGCCATGTACCTGAACGACGTGTTCACCGTGCCGGCGAGCCTGGCCGGCCTGCCCGCCATCTCGGTGCCGGCGGGCCTGTCCGCCGAGGGGCTGCCGCTCGGCCTCCACGTGATCGGCCGGGCCTTCGACGAGGAGACCATGTTCAAGGCCGCCGAGGTCCTGGAA
>JABDJY010000154.1 GCA_013003285.1 Alphaproteobacteria bacterium
CGATGCCGATGGTGGGAATAGGGATCTTCCGGGTTATGTCGTCGGCGACGGCTTCGGTCACCATCTCCAGGACCACCGCGAAAGCGCCGGCGTCGGCGACGGCCACCCCATCTTGCAGGATCCGATCGCTGTCGGCGCCCCGCCCCTGAACCGAATAACCACCCAGCGCATTCACCGACTGCGGCGTCAGACCGATATGCGCCATCACCGGAATACCGCGATGGGTCAGATAGGCGATGGTGTCGGCCATATGCACGCCGCCTTCCAGCTTGATGGCCTCGCATGCCGTCTCGCGCATCACGGTCGCGGCATTGCGAAATGCCTGTTCCTTGTTTTCCTCATAGGACCCAAAGGGCATGTCGACCACCATCAGCGCCCGTTCGAGGCCGCGGCGCACCGCCTTCCCGTGCATAATCATCATGTCCAGGGTCACGCCCAATGTGGAGGGCAGACCATGGAGCACCATGCCCACGCTATCGCCGACAAGCACGAATTCGCAGTGGCGGTCGGCCAGGCGCGCGATGGGGGTGGTATAGGCCGTCACGCTGACGATCGGCTCGCCGCCTTTACGGCGGGCAATATCGACGACACTCAATGCCGCTGATTGAGAATTGGCGCTCATTTGTCTCCCCCTCGGATCGTGCGCCCCATAGGCGCAGCTCCGCTATTGGTCTTATTATTCGGCGCAATATAGGGGTGCCGACCCGAAATAACAGCCGTTTTCACCGTCCCCGCGCTGATCTTCCCTAAAAGCCTGGACAGTCCAACGTGACGCCCTTATCTGTGGCGTCACGCGCCAATCAGGTTGCCCTGCGGCCGTATTTCATCATTCGCCCCATCATACGAACGATCTGCCCGTAATGCTGAAAATCAACGACTTAACCTACCGGATCGGCGAGCGGGTGCTGCTCGACCAGGTCAGCGCCACGATCAATCCCGGCGCCAAGGTCGGGCTTGTAGGGCGCAACGGCACCGGCAAGACCACCCTGTTCCGGCTGATCACCGGCGCGTTGCAGGCCGATGGCGGCAGCATTGAAGTGCCGGCGCGCTGGCGGGTCGGCGTCACCACCCAGGACGCGCCGAGCGGCCCGGAAAGCCTGATCGACACGGTAATCGCCGCCGATAAGGAAATCGCCGCGCTGTGGGCCGAAGCCGACAGCGCCACCGACCCCAACCGCATCGCCGAAATCCACGAGGCTTTGTCTCAGCGCGACGCCCATAGCGCCCCGGCCCGCGCCGCGCGCATTCTGGCCGGCCTGGGCTTCGACGACGCGGCGCAGCAACAAGCGTGCGATTCCTTCTCCGGTGGCTGGCGCATGCGCGTCGCCCTGGCCTCGCTCTTGTTCACCAACCCCGATCTGCTGCTGCTCGACGAACCGACCAACCATCTCGATCTGGAAGCGGTGCTGTGGTTCGAGGATTATATCGCCCGCTACGAAGGCACCGTGCTGCTGATCAGCCATGACCGCGAATTGCTTAACGTGGCGGTGGACCAGATCGTCCATCTGGAAGCCAACACCCTGACCACCTATCGGGGCAATTACGACCGCTTCGAGGCGACCCGCCGGCTGCAGATCGAACTTAACGCCAAGCAGCGCACCAAGCAGGCCGCCCAGCGCGCCCATATGGAGGCGTTCGTGGCGCGCTTCCGCTCCAAGGCGACCAAGGCCAAGCAGGCCCAGTCACGCCTGAAAATGCTGGCGCGCATGGAGCCGGTGGGCGAATTGTTCGAGGATCGGGCGCCCAATTTCCAGTTTCCCGAGATCGCCGAACTGCCGCCGCCGCTCTACAGTCTGGAGCGGGTCGATGTGGGCTATAACGGCACGCCGGTGCTCAAGAATGTCTCGCTGCGCCTCGACAATGACGACCGGGTGGCGCTGCTCGGCGCCAACGGCAACGGCAAGTCCACCTTCATGAAGCTGCTGGCCGGGGCCTTGGGGTCGATGGGGGGCGACGTCACCAAATCGTCGAAGCTGCGGGTCGGCTATTTTTCACAAGACCTCACCGACGAGTTGGACCTGTCGCAGACCCCGGTCGCCGCCATCGCCGGCAAGCGGCCCGAGGATACGCCGGAAGCGGTGCGCCGCCATTTGGGCGCGTTCGGATTTACCCAGGATATGGCCCTGGGCACCATCGGCCAACTGTCGGGCGGTGAGCGTGCGCGCCTGATGTTCGCCCAGATCGCCCTGGCCAAGCCCCATATTCTGCTGCTCGACGAGCCCACCAACCATCTCGACATGGTCTCCCGCGAGGCGCTGATCCAGGCCATCAACCGCTTTCCCGGCGCCGTGGTGCTGGTCAGCCATGACCCGCATCTGCTCGAGCTGACGGTGGATCGGTTCTGGCTCGTCGCCGATACTCAGGTGCAACCCTTCGAGGGCGATATGGCCGATTACCGCCGCCTGCTGCTCGAGCAAAAACGCACGCTCCGGCCCAGCGATGCGGCGGATGATGGCGACACCCCCACCAACGGCGCGGCGCGTGTCAGCAAAAAGGAACTGCGCCGCCTCGCCGCCGAGCAACGCCAGTCACTGACCAAGCTGCGCGCCGCCGCCCGCGACGCCGAGGCCGAGCTGACCCGCCTGAGCGACGAAAAAGCGGCCCTGCTGGAGAAACTCAAAGACCCGGACTTCTACCGCGACCGGCCCGACGAAGCCCGAGAACTGCAGCAGGCCATGGGGCATTTGCAGAAAGACTTGGACGCGGCGGAAACAAAATGGCTCGCCGGCCAGGAAGCCCTGGAAGCGGCCATGGGACAGGACGCGTAGCGGAAAAACAAAACACCCCCCTCCCTAACCCTCCCCCTCAAGGGGGGAGGGTTGGGGTGGGGGGTCGGTTAAACAAGACGGTTTAGGTTTTAAAGATAATCGCGGACGACCGTCACGCCAACGGAATGTCCGCCCCGCCCTTCGACGCCTGATATATGTCCGACAGCTCGCGATAGGTCGTTTCCAAATCGCGCACCCGCGTCAATAGGGGCGCCTGCTGGTCATCCGGCAATTGGTCGACCAGGGCGAGCAGGCCGTGGCTGGTCCAATAGGCGTTCTGGTGCGCATAGTCACCGTTTTCGATGCGGAAGACTTCCTGCAGGATTTTCAGATCGTGGGGGATGTTTAACACATCCGACGTATCTTCATAGCCGAACAGGAAGTAAAAATTATCGAAGCCGGTCCAGGTGATCGACGACAGGCACAGCGAGCACGGCTCGTGGGTGGCGACGAAGATGCAATCGCGCGTCGCCGGGCGCTGATCCGCCGGGATCTCATAGAATTTCTTCAGGGTATGGACCTCGCCGTGCCAGAGCGGGTTTTCGGTCTCGTGGTTCGATGCCGCCACCACTAGGGACAGATCGTCTTTACGCAGGATGGCGGCGCCAAAGACCTTGTCGCCCACGGCAACGCCGGTTCGCGTCAACGGCACGATATCGCGCTCGATAACGCTCAGAATACGCCCGACTATTTCTTTATTATTCACATCCATAAACAAATTTATCTAATTGATATTACTCACTATTCCCACTCAATTGTGCCCGGCGGCTTCGACGTGACATCGTAAACCACCCGATTGATGCCGCGCACCTCGTTGTTGATGCGCGTCGCCACCGCGGCGATGAATTCATGGTCGAACGGATAGCTCTCGGCGGTCATGCCGTCGGTCGAGGTGACGGCGCGCAGGGCGCAGACATAATCGTAGGTTCGCGCGTCGCCCATCACGCCGACGGTGCGCACCGGCAGCAGTACGGCGAAGGCCTGCCAGATGGCATCGTACAGCCCGGCCTTGCGGATCTCATCGAGATAGACCGCGTCGGCCTTGCGCAGGATTTCGATCTTGTCGGGTTCGATTTCGCCCGGCAGGCGGATCGCCAGGCCGGGTCCGGGGAACGGGTGGCGGCCGACGATGATTTCCGGGATGCCCAATTCGCGGCCCAGATCGCGCACCTCGTCCTTGAACAATTCGCGCAACGGCTCGACCAGCTTCATATTCATGCGCTCGGGCAGGCCGCCGACATTATGGTGCGACTTGATGGTCGCGCTGGGCCCGCCGAACGAGCTGACCGATTCGATGACGTCGGGGTAGAGCGTGCCTTGGGCCAGAAATTCAGCGCCGCCGATCTTCGCCGCCTCCTCCTCGAACACGTCGATGAAGGCGCCGCCGATAATCTTGCGTTTCTGCTCCGGGTCGCTGACCCCGGCGAGCTTGCCCAAGAACAGCTCCGATGCATCGCGGGTGACCAGGGGAATGTTGAACCGCTCGCGGAACACCCGGTCGACATCTTCGGCTTCGTCTTGGCGCAACAGGCCATGATCGACGAAGATGCAGGTGAGCTGGTCGCCGATCGCCTGGTGGATCAGGACCGCTGCGACGGCGCTGTCGACGCCGCCTGACAACCCGCAGATCACCTTGCCGCTGCCGACCTGCTCGCGGATGCGCGCGATCTCCGCCTCGCGGAACGCCGCCATGG
>JABDJY010000162.1 GCA_013003285.1 Alphaproteobacteria bacterium
GCGCTGCTTGACCTTGCCGTCGGGGCCGATCACCACGATCATCGGATGGGCGATATTGTAGCCGTAGCTGCCTTGCGGATAGCTTTCGTTGATCAAATCGAAGGCGCGAATGATCTCAGACTTAGGATCGGCCAGAACGTCGTATTTAATCTTGCGAATGCGGGTGAAGCGTTTTAACGCCGGCACGTCGTCGAAGGTGAGGCCCACGAACTCGTAACCGAGCGCTCTAAATTCATCTACTCTGTCGTTCCAAGCGACCGCTTGGATAATGCAGGGGGTTCACCATTCAAAGGATCGGGAGAACAGGACGATCAGCCCGTTCTTGCCGGTCAGCGATGAAAAATCACGGATTTTATTGTTCTGATCCGGCGCCATGAACGGGTCCGGAATCTGGGTGCCCACCGCCGGGCCCTTGTCGAGCGTATCGAGTTCGCCCGCCGCCATGGCGCTTGGCTGCGGCAATGCGAGAGCCAGCGCGATGACGGCGGTGGCGATAAGATGTTTGGGGGAAACCCTGAACGCGGACAACATAAACGACCTCAAAACCATACTCGAATCGGGGGGATTATAATCAGGTAAACACCGCGCGATAGCGGTTTATTCCGACATTTTTCTATTTTTTGCCGAGTTCTTTCAGCACCGCATCGATGTCCGGCCGAATATGGTGATTTCGGTGGGAAAACCGGTGCGAAACCGTGCCATCGGGTGCGATCACCAGGATAATCGGCCAGGCGACGCCATGGGCGTAGCTGCCGGCCGCATAGTTGTCGTTCACCAAACCGAAGGCGCGAATGACCTCGGACTTCGCATCGGAGAGCACCGGAAACTGTATTTTCTTGATTTTCGCGAAACGCTTCAAGATCGGCAGGTCATCATAGGTGACGGTCGCGACCTCATAACCGCGCGCCCTGAAATCCTCGACCCTGCTGTTCCAGACGACCGCCTGGTTAATGCAGGGGGCTCACCAATCGAAGGATCGCGAGAACAGCACAATCAAACCGTTCTTCCCGATCAGCGAGGTGAGGCTCCGCGTTTCATCGTTTTGATCAATCGCCGCGACCTGTTGCGGAATGGCGTCGCCGATCGCCGGCCCTTTATCGAGCGTATCGAGATCGCCCGCTGCTAAAGCGCTTCGCGACGGCAGCACCAGGGCCAACGCCAAAAGGGCCGCGCCGAGGCGGCGTCTTATGGGATATGTGGCTGCGAAGACCATAAACCGCCTCAAATTTCCCGGCCCCTACCGACTTTTCCGCAACTCTTTCAGCACCAGATCGATGTTCGGCCGGCGCACATAGCCGGCGCGGGAAAACCGGTGGGTGACGATGCCGTTCTCGTCGAACACGATGACGATGGGATGGGCCACGCCATGGGCATAGCTGCCCGCGGGATAGTCTTGATTGAGCAGCCCGAAGGCGCGGATGATTTCCGAGCCCTTATCAGCGAGCACCGGGATTTTCATTTTCCGGCGCTTGGCGAAACGCTTGATTTCCGGCACGCCGTCATAGGTGACGGTGGCCACCTCGTAGCCGAGCTTCCGGATTTCGTTATTCTGATCTGGGACGGTGAGTTGATGGGGGATGGCTTCGCCAATTCTGGGTCCCTTGTCGAGAACATCGAGCTTATTCTTCGCCGCCGACGCGCCTTGCAAGGGCAGGGCCAGGGCTAGAGCGATGAGCGCGGCAATCCAGAGGCGCGACACGAACAACTTAGCTAAAAACAAATCCCTAATCTCCACAATGCGGGGCCTTTGCCGCGAGGGCTCAATGTGCGGCGATTATAGAGATGTGTTGGTTAAGCGGTGGTCGCTTTTACAACACTTTATTTTGAAGTCGGGCGGGCAGGTTTTGTGGGAATAAACCCGCTAGGCCACTTTGGTCTTGCGGGCCTTCTTGGCCTTGGGGAATTTCAGCGGGGCGGGCACGCCGAGCTTCTTGTTGGTTTTCGAGATTTTCGACTTCGACTTGCTGAGCCGCAGCGGCGGCGTCTTACTGAGCTCCATGCCCTTGCGGTAGCGCCGCCGCGCCTTCGCCGAGCCCAGGAAGGGCTCGAGATCCTCGGTGCCATCCGAATGGAACTGCACTTCGATCTTGTTGCCATCCGGGTCGAACACATTGACCTGGCACATTTCGATGCTCTCCAGCGGCACCATATAGTATGGCGCGTCGTGCTTGCGCAGTTTGCTTTGAAAGCGCTTGATCGAGCCCGTATTGCGCAGCGCGAAATGTTCCACCGGCGCTTCGCGGGCGGGAATATTCTTGGTCGCTTCGACTAAGTGGACGATGGCGCGGCCTTTGCAATAGTGCCACGCGCCGCCGAATTCGAAGGGCGGGCGTTTGCCGCGCTTGAGGCCAAGAACGTTCTCGTAAAATTCCGACATCTCGTCGAGGCGTGCGGTGCGGATATTGACGTGGTCGAGCCATGCCATGGTCATCGTATGTGCTCCATTTCGGGCGTTTGTATCATGGACCTATTTTGCGCCGCTCCGCCCGGTGTTTCAATGCTGATATGGGGCGATAGGGCAGATGGCGCGTGTCCGGGGAGGCCCGAACAACGTCCCCTTACTTTGAGATATTCTCTTCGCGGATCAATTCGCCTTCTACAACGCCGCCCGATATCCATTCGTTCAGGGGCGTGGTGGACCCACCCGACGTGAAGAATTTCGGCTTGATGTAGTAGATGCGCCAAAGGTCGCTATCCTCTTCCTTCAACACGGTTGCGAACTGGAACTCCGTCCATTTGTAGATTGTCGTTTCCTGCGTTCCCGAGAGTTGCAGTTTGCCGCCAAAAGTATCGACCTTGTCGATTTCGATCTCGCTTTCCTTCTTAGCGTGCTCGGTCATCTTCGCGGTGTTGAGGATGATCGGCCCATGCGCGCCGAACTCGTAGCGCGGCTTTTCGACCACCTCTTTCGCGATGGCGAGCATTTTCTTGTCGGTACTGACCGATTTCGGCATCCGCACCGCGTCGATCGCCTGTTCGCGTTGGAGATCGTAGTTGGCGCGGCGCTCGCGCAAGTCGGCGACGATCTTCTCGGGTTCGTCGCTCGGTCGATTTAAGCCGCGTTCGAGATGGACGGCAGACTCGGCAACAACGACCATCTGGTCCAACGCCTCCCGGTGCCGTGCCGCATCGACTGCATTCGTGCGCGCTGTCGGCGCTTGAACCTTGTTTTCCAATTCCTGCAAAGCCGCTTTGATGTTGTCGTTCGTCTGAACATAACCCTGCTGAACCGCGTTAAACCGGCCCTGAACAGTACCCGCGAGCCCGTCCAGATGGCGAAAACTAAATTTAGTCATGACGCCACTGACGGTCTGTTCCGGCAGATAGGCAATAGGTGCAATTTCCTGAATCTGTTTGTAATCGAATTCGGCGGCGGCGCGCGCTTTCGAGCCAGCTTCGATCCAGGTTTCTACATCTGCTTCGCCGAAGGGCGGTACTAGCGGATCCGGAACCGGGAATTCACTGTTGCGGTTCTGAATCTGCGCGATGCGCGCCTGCACATCGCCCAGTTTCTCCATCTGCGATTGGGCGCGGGTGAACTCGCCCTGAAGCGCATCGCGCAGCGCCTGATGCCCTGTTCGCGCGGCGATGACATCGGGATCATCGAGCTGGGGGTAGCGCTTTATGGCGGCGGTATATTGCTCGAAGCCCTTTTTGTACTGCGCCACCACTTCCGGATCCTGAAATCTGGAGGGACCCTCTGTCTTGATCCGCTTGCGCGCATTGGTCAGGTCGCGCACCAGCTTCTTGACGCGGATACGCTCGCCGGAGACCAGAGGGCGGACATTGCTGGCCGGGGCGGCGGCTGGCGGCGTGGCCGTCGCTGGTGCGCCCGCGCTCTTCGTCGGTGCTGCGGGGCTAGGTGTCGCGGGCGCGGCCGGGGCGGGGCTCGCAGCA
Source organism: Alphaproteobacteria bacterium (assembly GCA_013003285.1). Classification (GTDB taxonomy): domain Bacteria; phylum Pseudomonadota; class Alphaproteobacteria; order UBA6615; family UBA6615; genus JABDJY01. The sequence continues at coordinate 3,898 of JABDJY010000162.1, forward strand.
GAACCGCTGCTGGTACTGGCCGCGGCGAACTCCTTTTCCAACAGCGCGAGTTGTTCCGTTGCCGCGTTCAGGTTGGGATCGTCGGCCGCGGGGATCTTTGACAGCGAGACGCGATAATTTTCGATTTGGTTCGCGAACTGGTTGGCCTTGAACTGGGTGCTAAAAATCTCGGCGGCGTTATTCGCCAGGGTCTGCCGCGATTTGCCGACGTTTTGGGCGAGCTTCTTGGCCTTGTTCTGCCAGACGGCCGGCAGCGCTTGCGCATAGGCGCTCTGCAGTGAGGCAACGGGCGTTCCCGCCCCGATGACCTCAAGTGATCCGACGGTCGCCAGCACGACCAAGACAGAAATTCCGTAACGCATAGTTGTGTATCCCCCCGGATCTATTTCTCACGATAATATCATCGCAAAGGGCGGCGCCATAGCCCGCTTTCCCACGGGCCCCACGATCAGCCCGACGGCACTGTCGGCCTGCGTGGTGATGGGCGCGACGCTATTGAAGCTGCGAGATTGGCGCTTACGATTGGAAATCGCCCAATTCAGCGACTGGGCCGGTGATGCATTGGTAACCTCCCCGAGAGCGTGCCGATAGGGCGGGGGTCTTAACCCACTGAGCCATAACGCCACTGCGCCGAAGCGCCGGTCTCGAGGAGGCACCGTTAACGGCACCGCGATGTTTGCTTTTGATGCGGTGAACGACTCTTCTACAACGACATCACAACCAATGAACAATAGCGATGCCCCGGCAGCCGGTGCTTTATTAGCTTTTGCTAAACGTCCACTTATGGCTAAAAGCCGCCGTCAGTGGGTGCCGCTAATCACGACCGGAATACCCCCAACTTCGGACATGAAATTTCTGATGTCCGTTTATCCGGCGATTATGTCTGGTGTTGGGGGCAAAGCTGCCGTCGTTCGCGGTGGGTGATCACGGCGGGAATTGACCCATATG
>JABDJY010000173.1 GCA_013003285.1 Alphaproteobacteria bacterium
CATGTCACTCTGACGAAGGCCTTCCAGTGCGCGGAAATCACGGTCACCCAACCGGCGCAATTCCTGCAACTTGTGTGGGCGACGCTGCTTGGCCTTCTGGTGTTTGGCGAACAACCGGTTTTATGGACCTGGGTCGGCGGCGCTATTATCGTCGCCAGCGCGACCTACATCGCCCATCGGGAGACACGCCAGAAAAAGTCGCCGGCGTTAAAGCCGGAGATCGCCGCCGAAGCGGGACCGGTGCCGTGAAGTGTCTCCGATGATCATTTGAGCCACCCACGCCCGGCGCGATTACGCCTCTGAGCTGCCGGTTTTCCAGCCATTATGGTTGATGTCGAAGATAACCCCGTTGGGGTCGCGGAATTTGATCTCGTAGAACCCCCCGGTATGGGATTCTTCGCCGGATAAATGGGTGCCGCCGGCTGCCTCGATGCGCGCCGAGGTGTCGGCGATGTCATCGACGATAAAGCCGAAATGATGCACGCCGAAGTAATCCTTACCGCGGTCTTCGCCGGCCGCCGCGTCGGTCTTGTAGCGCAACAGCGCCAAATTGATGACGCCGTCTGACAAGTAGACACCGGTAGCGCCGGGATGGTCGTTCTCGCCGACCCGCTCCAGGCCGAAGGCTTTTTCATAGAATGCCGCCGCCGCCTCTGGGTCGGGGACTGACAGTGCGAAGTGACGCAGCTTGGCCATGGCGGAACTCCTTGTGGACAAATTGTGTTGTCAGTGTATCGGACCGGGCGCCGGTGAACCAACTATTGCGAGGGCGTTGAAATTTCTCCGAAGACGCGGGTGGCGTTGCCATGGGCGATGGCCTGCGCTGTCTCGCGCGGTAATTGGCCGAGCCAATTGCGGTGTTCTTCGATTAGCGAACCATACGCGTCCCAGCGGTCGTTGATGTAGGTGTCGGTGCCGATCATGAAGCGATCGCTATGGCGCACGAACAGGTCCCGCCAGGCGGGATCGATCTCGCCGCCCGGTGCAATATCATGGGCGCGAAACGAGACTTCCGCCGTAAGAGCCGGGTGGCGCTCGATCATCTCGGCGACGATCTCGGCGGGCTCGACCATACCGGCATGGGCCCAATGGATTTTTAGGGTGGGCTCCATCTCAAACAGCGCAGATACCGGGCCGGCACCGGAATGAATGTGAAGTGGAATATCATTTTCGACCGCAAGCGCGGCAACCCGTTGCATTGTCGGTGTTCGCGCGGAATCGGTTGCGTGCAGATGAAACTCACCGATACCCCGATAGATGCCGTTTTTCAGCCGGGCTTCCAGATAGGGAATAATCTCCGGCGAGCGATACCAGTTGTCGGCGTGAAAATCGCCATGATAGGGGCGAAGTTCGGGTGCTACGCGGCGCGCATCTTCTCGAAGCAGCGTCAAAGTTCCGTCGTCGGGCGTGGATGAGACGAGGGCGCGGGTCACCCCGGCGGCATCGAGTTTCTCGAACACCGCTGCGGCGTCATAGATGTCCCACGCCTCCTGGCTGTAGTGGACATGAGTGTCGAATATCTGCAGGCGTTCTTCCGCGGCGCTGTTCAGTGTGATAGCGACGAGCATGGCCGGCACGATTAGCGCCGCATTCAGGGATATCACGACGCTGCACCGGCGCGCTGGTATGTACCTAACCATTGTTTCTAGCATGAACACCATCCGCTGATTTTCCACTGCCGACTATAGCATCATCGCCGTCCCAAGCTCGGCGTACCCAATGGGTCTCGACAGGGCCTGTCCGCCCTCGTAGTTTTGCCGAAACTTACAGGGATTTATCATGGGTGCCGTCCGCAACGTTCTTTTCATCATGTGCGACCAACTGCGCGCCGACTATTTGTCCTGCATGGGCCATCGTACCTTGCAGACACCGCATATCGACGCACTGGCCGCCGATGGGGTGGCCTTCGACCGGGCTTATGTGCAATCGCCGATCTGCGGCCCGTCGCGCATGTCTTATTACACCGGGCGTTACACATTTTCCCACGGCTCGACCTGGAACAATGTGCCCTTATCGGTGGCGGAATGGACCATGGGCGATTATCTGCGCCCGCTGGGCGTGCGCACTGCCTTAGCCGGTAAGACCCATATGGCGGCGGACCAGGAAGGCATGGCGCGGCTTCAGATCGATCCCGCGTCGGAGTTGGGCGTACCATTGAGCGAATGCGGTTTCGAACCGTTTGTACGCGACGACGGTCTGCACCCGACCGGCTTCGAGGACCCCGATCTGGCCTATAACGCTTATTTGCGCGATCTCGGCTTCAACGACGAAAACCCTTGGCAGGATCAGGCTAATTCGGGCGAGGGGCCGGATGGCGAGGTTCTCAATGGCTGGTATATGCGCCATTCCAGCCAGGCCGCGCGCGTGCCGGAAGAGCATTCGGAAACCGCCTGGATGACCAACCAGGCCATGCGGTTCATCGAGCAGTCGGGCGACGATCCATGGTGTCTGCACCTCAGCTACATCAAACCCCATTGGCCCTATATCGTGCCGGCGCCGTACCATGACATGTACGGCGTGGACGATATTCAGACGGCCCATCGCGATGCGTTCGAACGCGAGAATCCCCATCCGGTCTATGACGCGTTCATGCACAATGAGGATAGCCAGAATTTTCAGCGCGACGAGGTACGCGAGACGGTCATCCCGGCCTATATGGGGCTGGTCAAGCAGATCGATGACCATATCGGCCGCCTGACGGCGTTCCTTAAAGAACAGGGGCGTTTCGAGGATACGCTGATCGTCTTCACCAGCGATCATGGCGACTATCTGGGCGACCATTGGCTGGGTGAGAAGGATCTGTTCCACGAAGAATCGGTACGGGTGCCGATGATCATTCGCGATCCCGATGCCGCTGCCGATGGCACCCGTGGGACGCGCGACAAGCGCATGGTCGAGGCGATCGATATGCTGCCCACTTTCTACGAGGCGCTGGGCGGCACCGAGCCGATCAACCATCGGGTCGAGGGGCGTTCACTGCTGTCGTTGCTGCGCGGCGCTAAGGTAGACGGCTGGCGCGACGCGGTGTTCAGCGAGATGGACTATGCCTTCCGCGAGCCGCGGCTATATCTCGACCTGCCACCCGATGCCGCGCGTATCTTCATGGTGCGGACCGACGATTGGAAATATCTCGTCCATGAAGGCTTTGCGCCGCAATTGTTCGACCTCAACGGCGATCCCGATGAGTTTGTCGATCTCGGCACCAGTCCCGACCACGAAGAGGTGCGGCGCGAAATGCATGAGCGCCTGTTCACCTGGATGCGTAAACTGCGCACCCGCACAACCGTATCGGATGAACGGGTTGCCGGGGCTGCTGGGCGCGCCGCTGAGCATGGTATTCTGATTGGCGTCTGGTAGGCGCATACTTAAACAACCGGGAGAGAGGAAAATGCAAAATCTCGATGTTACCGTGGAAGGGCTGGACGATGGCGGCCGGATATCCCGGGACTTTGCCTTCGGTGTCCCGACCGACGATGAGCTGTTCACCTTCGGGCCGAATATAAGCCCCGCCGTCAGCTGGAGCGCGGGGCCCGCGGGTACAAAATCCTATGCGGTGATCATGCACGATGCGAGCGTGCCCACGGTCTTCGACGACGCCAATCAAGAAGGTAAAACTATCCCCGCCGATCTCGCGCGAATGGATTTCTACCATTGGGTTTTGGTTGATGTGCCCGCTGAGATCACCAGCATCGCCAAGGGTGCTGAAGCCAATTCAGTGGTCGCCAAGGGTAAACCGATTGGCCCGGTGGACTATGGCGTTCGTGGCGCCAATGATTTCGGCATGTTCATGGCCGGTAACGCGGATATGGCGGGCAATTACGGCGGCTATGACGGGCCGGCGCCGCCGTGGAACGACGAGATCGTGCACGAATATCACTTCGCGGTGTATGCGCTGGACGTTGAAAGCCTTGAACTTAGCGGCGCTTTTAGCGGCAAGGACGCGGTTGCGGCCATGGCGGGCCATATCCTCGCCAAGGGCAGCGTTATGGGGTTGTACACCCTGACGCCGAGCCTGATGTAGCGCTAACTATCGTCTGCGCCGGAATAGTCGACAAGGCGCGATTTATATTCGCTGCGCGCCAAGGAGCCGGGCGCAACAAATTCGACCTTCGCGGTGAAGATCAACCGTTCGCGGAGTGCCGCTTCGATGGCGGTGGCGAGCGCAGGATCGGGTGTTGCGCCTTCGGCCAGTTCAACGGCGAGCGGCAGCGGCGGTTCCTGTTTGACGCCCGCCTGCGTGGGGCGAACCGAGATCATGCCACCGACCGCGGGCGCTAAGGTGCTGACCACTTCGCGAATGGCGCTGGGAAATAAATTGACCCCACGCACGATCAGCATGTCGTCGGTGCGTCCGATGCATCGCACTCGGACACCGGTGCGCCCGCTCGCCACGGGACCTGCCTGGACCACCACATGGTCGCGGCTGCGAAAGCGTAGCAGGGGGGCGGCCTGGTGCTGCAGATGGGTGTAGACCAACTCGCCGCTGGCGCCGTCTTCCAAGGGGAGGACATCGCCCGTGTCGGGATCGATCAGTTCCACATGGACGAAGTCCTGGGCGCAGAAATGCATACCGGCTTGCTCTGGTCCTTCGCCCCAGATCGAGATCGAGATATCGCCAATACCCATGACCTCGTGGACCTTGGCGCCGAAGGCGGTTTCGAGTTGCTGGCGCACCGCGGGTTCGCTGGCGCCCGGCTCGCCGCCACACACCAGGGTTTCCAATCCGCAGGCCGCCGGGTCGATGCTGCGCGCCCGCGCCGTCTCGGCGATATAAGTCAGGAAAGACGGCGTGCCGGGCATGGCGTTGGGGTGAAACCGGTCGAGCGCGGTAATCAATCGATCCGTATTGCCGGTGCCGACCGGGATCAGATTGACTCCGAGGGCCTGGAGGGATTCGCCGACGGCCCCGGCGACAAACGGCCCCGAATTATAGGTGGTGAGAACCCGGTGATGGGGCCGGATGCCGGCGGCGGTGTAGGTGCGCTGCGAAGTGCGTATCCAACACGCCAGATCTGCTTGGGTTAGCGGGATATACATGGGCACGCCCGAAGTGCCGCTGGTGGAATAGATCCGCGCGACCTGGTCGAGAGGCGCGGCGCAATGGGCGCCGAGAGGGGCGTGTTCGGCCTGGCTTTGGCGCAATTCATCCTTGGTGGTGAAGGGCAGGTCGGCCAGATTGTCCAACCCACCGATCGCATCGGCGTCTCGAAAGCCAGCATTACTTAGCTTGTCGCGGTAGAAGTCTGAATTGTCGAACAGATAGGCGATCTGTTTGCGAAACAATGCTTCGTCGATCCCGCGCTGTTCGGTGGGATCGCGGGTCTCGACCTCCGGTTCGAAAATTCCGGCCGTCGGGTCAGCCACCGTCATACTCGATGGGCTCGGCGCCATGGTAGGACATCAGGAAGCCGATCGGCCGTTGTTGCTCCTCGTTCAGATGGCCGATCAGACCCAGGGTGCGGGCCAGGATCGGAATGCCCCGAACGGCGCCCTTGGGAACGTCGAGATCGAGCAGCACGGCGGCCATGGGGCCGGTCAGGTTCATGGGCAGGGGCTTGCCCCAGACCTTCTCGACCACCGCCGGAAATTCGCGCAGCAGCGCCACATACTGACCGCTGACACCGCGTTCATCGGCCAGCGCCAGCACGCGCTCGGCGCGCGGATCGATGGGGTGGTGGATCGGGTGTCCGAAGCCGGGCAGGAATTTTCTGGCGTCCTTATATTCCTGGCCGATCTCCAGCGCCGCGTCGGCGGCGGATAGACCCTTTTCCGCGATCCGGCGGCGGGTGGCGTCGAGCATCTCGGCGCCCTGTTCGGCGCTACCCAGGATGACCGAGCCGACCCCCAGAATGCCGGCGGCGACGGCGGCCTGCAGCGCTTCGGGCGCGGCGGCTAGGGTCATACGCGCGGCCTGAACGCTGGGCACCAACCCATGCTCGGCTAGGGCGACCACCAGCAGATCGAGGAAGAATGCCTGATCTTCGGTCGGCTGGTTGCCGGTCAGATGAAAATAGAAAAATTCTGAGATCGACACATGGCCCATCAACTCGTTGCACAAATCCTTGCCGCGGACGGTGATCGACGCCGCATCCGACGTTTCGATCGCCGATTTGGCCTCGCCCTTTTTGCCGATCAACATGGCTCTATCTCTTTCTTTTTTTAATTTATGGGGCCGGCGATTAACCGTGAATTCCCCGCTATGCGCCCAGGTTAGCCGGTTTTATGCCGTCTGAGAACGTTTTGGGTTCTGCAACCTTCCTTGACTCCCTACGCGCACCCTCGCGTAAGATAAACCTCTGAAAATAATCATGAGTTGCGATTAGTTGTACGCAACCGGCACAGGAGTACGACGCTATGGAATACGGCATGTTTGCAATGCCTCTCCGGCCCCCCGGAGGCGATGTCACCAAGGAATATCATCAGGATGTCGAAACTTTTGTGCTGGGCGACAAGCTTGGCTACAGCGAAGGCTGGAT
>JABDJY010000175.1 GCA_013003285.1 Alphaproteobacteria bacterium
GATATGGCGCGCCCGCCCGTCGCGTTTGGCCTTTGCCAGCGCACCCAACGTTTCTTCCAGTGGCACGCGCGGCTGCGGCCAGTGGATCAGCAGCAAATCGACATAGTCGAGACCCAGGGCCTCCAGGCTGGTATCAACGGAACGCGCAAAATCGTCCGCGCGCGCATCTTCTTCGGTCACCTTGGTGGTGACGAACAGTTCGTCGCGGGCGATGCCGCTGGCGCGGATACCCTCGCCGACCCATTGTTCGGAACCGTATTTACGCGCCGTGTCGATATGGCGATAGCCGGTCTCGAGGGCGTGGACGACGAGGCCGACCGCGCGCTCGGGTTCGGGAAATAGCATCGTGCCATAGCCGACGGCGGGCATCGCGAAGTCCGAATCGGCATTCGCGGAAGCCAGCGTTGGGGCCAAAACCGGGGTCGCATTATCTGCTGGCATGGGGTTCCTCGTATCAATTTGGTGGGCGGGGCGGATCCGACGGCCGGGCTCACGACCATCGGCAACCAGGCGAATTGATCAAATATCCTGATCGCGGAGAATATCCAAGGCGCTTTGAAGATCGCGATTATATCTCGCTTTCGTCGCCGCGATCTTTTCGTCGTCCCAGCGATAGAATCCTTCCTTGGATCGCATGCCGAATTTTTCTTCCGCCTGCAGGCGCTGGATCGTCGGGCCAGGTTCGGTGCTGTTGTCGAGGGTGGGAAAAATCGTCGATTGCGACGCAAAAAGGGTTTGTATGCCCGACACATCCTTCTGCAACAGAGGGCCTGCCGCGACAAAGCGAAACCCGAAACTGTACTGAACGACCGTGTCGATGTCCTCGAAGGTGGCATATCCGCCATCGACCAGCGCGAGCGCCTCGCGCATGAGGGCGCCTTGAATGCGGTTACCCAGAAATCCAGGGATATCCTTGTTCACCCGAACGGGCTTCTTGCCAAGTTGATCCATCATGGCGTGGACATCGTCCACGACCGACAGATCGGACCGCTCGCCGACGATGACTTCAACGCAAGGCACAAGATGGGCTGGCATGAAGAAATGAAGCCCGACCATTCTGTCGGCGGTCTCAAGATTGTCGGCAATGCGTGAAATCGGAAATCCCGAGGAATTGCTGGTCAGCGGCAGGTGGCGGGGGGCTGTTTTGTCGAGTTGGGCAAACACCTCCTGCTTAAGCGAAAGCGTCTCGGGAACACATTCGATGAGCAGATAGGCGTCGCTCCAATCTATATGGTCGATCGACGCCACCACCCGGACGTTGCCAAGGCTCTTGCCCAAACCAATCTCGTGCGCGGCCGCAATTACGCCCGCCTCAAGATTTTCTCGCGCCGCTTCGTCCGGTTCGACAATCTCCGCATCATGGCCATTGGCGACAAATATGCTGGCGATGTGAGTCCCCATCGTGCCGCCGCCAATGACAACGCCCTTATTTCCCTGCATCGTGTCTCCCTCCAGATGTTAGCCGCGCGACGTGTCAGTTGTTGGGGTAACAACGGTCATACCCGGCGACGACCGCTGAGGGCGGTTTTTCGCCAATTCCAGCCCTTCAGGAAAAGCTAATATAGGACTAGTTGTCGGGCTGTCGCTATCGCGAATCGGCATGCCGAAACCGGACCGAGGAATGCCGGCACATGTGAAATTGCCGTCAAATCACCTCCCCAACCTTTTACTTGCTTCACCAAATAGCTATTTTCTATTTCGAAGCATCTTCAGGTGGGATGAAGCGATCTTGATCGTAGAACGCTTCCTTAAAAGTGATATTCACGAATATCGGTTCCGCGCGAATTTCTCCGTTCCAAAATCCAGTCTTGCTTGATCGATAGGTGCAATCGATCTGGTAACCTCCGGGCTCGTTTTCGTAAACGCTATTGACCACCCCGCCAAACAACGTTCCCAAGTTTTGACGACCGCGCTCAATCAATTCTCTGTTGTTCACGTTCTCTGGGGTATCGCGTGTTGAAATTCTGTCAAAATATCTACTGAAGTTTTGCCAAATCTGGTCGAAAGCTACCGGAATCCAGATCACCCGTCGTACACCGCGTAAGCTTGGAGTGGGCTCAATCCGCACTGGCCGTCCGGTACGCTCACCGTCAAGCCAGGTTACGCTAATCTCGAGTGTGGGATCTTCTCCCTTGTTTCGAGTTATTGCCTCTGGCGCGTCGAATAGTTCTTCGACATTAAGCCCAGACGGCAGCAAATTAATTTGAAGAAATAATTTTTCAAGATTGGTTGCTTCGTAGTTTGCTGGGGCAGGTTCAACGAGCCCGGGTAAACTACAAGTTAGTACAGGGGGTTGAACCTGCGGTTTCTGGGCGAGCGCGGTTGGAACCCAAAAGAAGATCGATGAAACCGAGATAAGGAAGACAGGAAGTAGGGCGAGAGCTCCGCGGCAAATAATGCTCATCCGAGTTTCCTGGCCTCCTGGTTGGCAAAGCATAAGTTTGATCCGACGTTAATTCGGCAAGTACTTCCGATTCCAGCGGTGAAATCGTCGCATGCCCGAAGTTGTCGTAGCAACGGTCATCGTTGGTCGCACCCGCAGAAGACCGGAAATAGCCGAAAGCGGACCTGTGGCGATGGCCAACACCAGCTACCCCTATATTTGATTAACCAGCCAGCAACACCAACCGACGGGACTGTCTGTACGGCATTGCTCTCGTCTTTAATTACGTCGATGATCAGCGAATGGCAGTAGCCGACCATATTGCAGCGCACAAGCACAGTGACCGTCATCGCAGCGAGATTGAGACTAGTGATAGGTGCGGGTGTTTCTACTGCCTGCAGATATTTCCGCCATCCGAGATCGTTGATTGGACTGATGATCCCGACCCGCCGGGCGTAACTGCGTTGTGCCCGAAGTGTGGCATCGACTCTGTCGTCGGATCGGCTAGCGGGTATCCGATCACTTTGGAATTCCTACAGCAAATGCGGCTTTACTGGTCCTAAATCTAAGTCTATTTTTCCCACACTCAACTAATTAGAAATTCCGGAACGACCACGCGATCAGGGCGTTCGGGATCGTAAAGAAGCTTTACTGTTGTTCCCTTCCGATGACCGTTTTGGGTCACTTCCGGCCGTGAACACGTACGGCGACTGACCGCCGCTCTTGAACCGGTAAAGCCGGTCGAGTGTCTCTTTACTTCTTCTCTTTATAGACGCCGAACGTGTTGCTCATGTACCAGCCGAACCATTCACGGTAGGTCTGCACCGGATATTTCGCTGGATTATCGGGGCCGGTGCAGGACGCCAGCACCGTGTTGCGCGCCTCGAAGTTTGGATTAACGAAACACGGCACCGCAT
>JABDJY010000184.1 GCA_013003285.1 Alphaproteobacteria bacterium
AACAGCGACAAGACCAATGGTACGATTATTCCTGCCACCACGTATCGCATACGTAAAGATGGCCCCAAGTCGACGGAGAAGGCTTTACGCCGATAATTACGATAGAAAATTTGGTAAGAGTTCGCAAAGTGCGGGTAGTTCACGAGGAACCCAACGAATAATAGGGCTTGCGCGATGGACGCGTGGTAGGCCTCGAGAGGCAACACAATCAGCAGCGGTAACAAAAGGAGAGAGCCGCCGCCAAGAAACAGAAAATCGATGAACGGTCCAAACACATACCGCTCTAACCGGACCGCTTCACCGGTCTCCGCACCTCTGAAACTCGCGGCGCGTCCGCGATAAATATCTTCCCAAAACACCATAATACCGTCGACCAAAATGCCTTATAAATATCGGCACAAAGATAAAAAATTCTGGTTATCGAATTGCTAACGCCACGCCCCGTATTGAACTCCGGTTACCATAAATATCTGCGTGATTCGGATTCAAGTGGATAACTATCTGACAGGTAATTTTAGGTACAAAAAAACCCGCCCCCTTTCGGGGCGGGATCAATATCAGTCTGTGACGCGCCGGGCGCGTGCAACACGGCGATATCGTCGGCTGGCTTGCGCACCCGCACCACGTCGCCCACCGCATAGGCCGTATTGTTTTGGATAGCATCGGGCAGGATCGGCAGGGTGCAGCGGCTGTCGCCCACATCGTGGCGGCATTGGCGACCGAACTGTTCGATGATGGTCTGCGCATAGACCTGGGTCAGCCCGCGTAACTCGGTGGAGAAACTGCCGCTGACCTCGTCGAGCACCACCTCGCCGAAAAAGCCCTTGGCGATGGCAGTCTCGCCGTCGCCGTCCGGGTCTTTCCAGTTGACCAGCGATACGCGTACTTGCGCATAATCGTAGCGCCCGCCGGACAGGTCGGTGCCGTTGATGGCGGCGGCGTTTAAAATTCCTTCAATATCGACGCTGTTGACCGCAAGCGTGGTGCCCGACGCCAGGTCGGAGCGCTGATAGCCCACCGCGGCTTGATATGTGTTGCCGCCGAACACAAAGTCCTGATCGTGCGAGGTCAGCCGCAGCACGACCCCGTCCTGGCGGGTGATCTGCCACAGGCTGGTCTCGCTGGCGACCGAGCCGTCATAGTGATACCCGGGCGTCGATGTTTAGGATGACAGAGGGGTTGGTCGCCTCTGTGCATGAAATGGGAGCGCCGGAAAACGAGCGCGACCTGATGATACTGCACGGCGTCGAGGACGAGCTTCGTAGATTTTCCTCCCAGGTCGATAAACGCCTTGAGCGGTTGGGGCACAAGGAATAAGCCGCTCAGCGGGGCATGGCGCGCAAGGGGATCGGTTGAGGCGAGGTGCGTTGCGCTTATAGCTGGCCGTTTTGGGCGCTGGCGAAGCGCACCCGCCACCAGGCCTGCAGGCAATCCACGCTGGTCGGGTCGATATCGCCATGCAGCGCCATGTCGGCGCGCGCCCGGGCCGAGGCGACACTCTCGGGCAGGCCGGTATGGGCCGCCGTGTCTACCACCAGCCAGCGGCACGGGCTGAGGCTGCCATAGCCGGCAAATGTCGCGCCCGACGCGGCGACCATCAAGACCAGAAATAAAACTATCCAACGCATGGCGGTGACCCTATCATCCCCGGTTGGCAAAAATAAGGCAGGTTATTTTAACCTTCTCTCCGGGTGCGAAGCGCCGCGAGAACCCAAAACAAACAGCCCCCCCCTTCCTAACCCTCCCCCTCGCTGGGGGGAGGGATGGGGTGGGCGGTACATCGAAATAACAGGAACCCACTGCCCATGGCTTTTCATGACGTTCAGTTCCCGGTCGATATTTCTTTTGGCGCGGTCGGTGGGGCCGAATTCAAGACCAGTATCGTCACGTTGGATTCGGGCCATGAGCGGCGCAATATCGATTGGAGCATCGCGCGCGGCGAATGGGATGTGGTGCACGGGCTGGAAGATCAGGCCGATATCGATGCGCTGATCGCCTTCTTCCGCGCCCGCGAGGGCCGGGCCCACGGGTTCCGCTTCAAGGACTGGTCGGATTTCGAGCTGGCGCGGCAGAATATCGGCACCACCGATGGCTCTACGGCTACATACCAAATCTTTAAGCGCTACACGTCACTCATCGATTACGACCGGGTTATTGCCAAGCCGGTGAGCGGCACCGTGCAGG
>JABDJY010000187.1 GCA_013003285.1 Alphaproteobacteria bacterium
CCATGGCCCCATCGGCACGGTGAATCTGCGATTCGTCGGCGAATACACGCAATTCTCCGATTGGATCGATGATAACCGAATCCCTGAGGACCGGTACTGACGAGTGCGGTTGCACGACATCGATATACCGCCCGGCGCCAGCTCGGTTCTCATCGTAGATCTCGACGCGATTACCCATAACTACCGCCAGATCCAAGCCCAGGCGCCGACCGCTGAAGTCGGCGTGTCGATCAAGTCCGACGCCTATGGCCTGGGCGCCGCCAAAATCGCACCGGCGTTGGCCGCCATCGGCTGCAAGACCTTCTTCGTCGCCACCGCGGTGGAAGGCGCAAATTTGCGCCCCGCCCTGCCCGACGCCGAGATCGTTATCCTCAACGGCCCCGACCCCGATACGGCGCCACTGTTCGGCAAACATGGCCTGACCCCCGCCCTCAACAGCCTGATGCAGATCGAAGTCTGGCGCGCCGCCGCTGGCGATCCATCCGCCAAGCCGGCCTATTTGCACCTCGACACCGGCATGTCGCGGCTCGGTCTCAGCAATACCGAAATCGATCAGCTTTGCGCCGACCCGACGCTGTTGAATGGAATCGAGGTCACGGTGGTAATGAGCCACTTGGCCTGCGCCGACGAACTAAAGTCGCCGTTAAACGCCCAACAGCGCGAACGGCTGCTGGCGGCGGCGGCGAAATTATCGGCGCTCACCGGCGCCGTGCGAACCAGCCTGGCAAACTCCGCCGGGGTGTATCTCGGCACGGACTATCATCTCGATATGGTGCGCGCCGGCGCCTCGATCTACGGCCTCGACTTCTTCGATCAAAAACTAAGTTCCATGCAACAAGTCGTTCATTTATTTGCGAAGATCCTGCAGGTCCGCGACATAGATAAGCCGGCCACCGTGGGTTATGGCGCAGCCCATCGGATCGGCGGGCCGCGCCGGATCGCGACCTTGGCCACCGGCTATGGCGACGGTTATTTGCGTACCGCCGGGCGGCTTTCGGCCACGGATAAACGCCCCACCGCCACCACCTTCATCGACGGCATCGCCGCGCCGGTGGTCGGGCGGGTCTCGATGGATTTATTGACGGTCGATGTGAGCGGCGTGCCCGAGGCCGCGGCGCAACCGGGCAACTATGCCGAACTCATTGGCGATCATTTTAGCGCCGACGATCTGGCTGACGTGGCGGGAACAATCGGGTACGAAGTACTGACGCGGCTTGGCCAACGGCATCACCGCATCTATCGGGGCGGGGATAGCGTTTAATGGGGTTACTCCGAGCACTCGGCCGGTCGGTCATCAATCTTTTCGCGGTGACCGGCCGTATCGGAATTTTCACCGGGAACGCGGTGTTCCATTGTTTCAGCCCGCCCTTCTTCCCGCGGCTGATCGGCCAGCAGATGGTCGAGATCGGATTCTATTCCCTGCCCGTGGTGGGCCTGACCGCCATATTCACCGGCATGGTGCTCGCGCTGCAAAGCTTCAGTGGCTTCGGATTCGCCGGCGAGAGCACCATCGCCAATGTGGTGGTCTGGGGCATCACCCGCGAATTGGGACCTGTTCTGGCCGGCCTCATGGTGGCGGGGCGTATCGGCGCCGCCATGGCAGCCGAAATCGGTACCATGCGGGTGACCGAACAGATCGACGCCCTGACCACCCTGTCGACCAATCCGTATAAATATCTGGTCGCGCCGCGCCTGATCGCCGCCGTGGCCATGATGCCGCTGCTGGTCCTAGTCGCCGATATTATCGGCGTCATGGGCGGTTTCATCGTGTCGATCTACGATTTCGGGTTTAATCCGATGACCTATCTCAGGAGCACCTGGGACAATCTCGAATTCATCGGATTCATCTCCGGTATCGTCAAGGCGGCGGTCTTCGGGTTTCTCATTGCCCTGATGGGCACCTATCATGGTTACAACTCGAAAGGTGGCTCGCAGGGCGTTGGCCAAGCCACAACCAATGCCGTCGTGTCATCCTCCATCCTGTTGTTATTATTCAACTTTATCATTACAGCGATTTTCTTCGCGACATGACAGACGCGCCATCACAAGCCAAGATCGAAACCCGCGATCTGCACAAAGCCTTCGGCAGCAAGCAGGTGCTGCGCGGGGTTAATCTGAAAATCATGCCGGGCGAATCGCTGGCGGTTATCGGCGCTTCGGGCACTGGCAAATCGGTGCTGATCAAAAACATCATCGGATTGATGCAGCCGGACTCCGGTGCGGTGCTGATCGACGGCCAGGATGTCACCGCGCTATCCGGCCGCGAGCGCGAACCGATCACGCGCAAGTTCGGCATGCTGTTCCAAGGCGCCGCCCTATTCGACAGTCTGCCGGTCTGGGAAAATGTCGCCTTCGGCCTGATCCAGGTGCAACGCATGGCGCGCCGGGACGCGCGCGAACAAGCGGTTACCGCGATGGTGCAGGTCGGCCTCGACCCCGACCTTGCCGACCGCTCACCGGCGGAGTTGTCGGGCGGCATGCAAAAGCGCGTCGGCCTGGCCCGCGCCATCGCCACCGCGCCCGAAATCATGTTCTTCGACGAACCGACCACCGGCCTCGACCCGATCATGGGCAGCGTGATCGATAATCTGATTATCAAGAGCGTGCGCGAGTTGGGCGCGACGGCCCTGTCGATTACCCATGATATGGCCAGCGCGCGGCGGATCGCCGATAATATCGCCATGATCTACGACGGCATCATCGTCTGGCACGGCCCGGTCGACGCCATCGACGAGTCCGGCAGCGAGGTGGTCGACCAGTTCATCAATGGCCGCTCGCACGGCCCCATCGATATGCTGGTGGCGAGCTAACCATGGCCCGCCCGACAGCCAACTTTGTTTGCCAGCAATGCGGCGCCACCCACCGTAAATGGGCCGGCAAATGCGACGATTGCGGCGCCTGGAACAGCATCACCGAAGAAGCCGCCAGCGAGGCCGCGCCCAAGGGCGTGTCGGGCGCCGGCGGGCGGCCGGTATCGTTCGTGCCCCTGCAAGGCACGGAAGAACAGCAGCCGCGCATCACCACCGGCATCAGCGAGTTCGACCGGGTCTGCGGCGGCGGGCTGGTCGCCGGTTCCGCCCTTTTGGTCGGCGGCGATCCCGGCATCGGTAAGTCGACCCTGCTGCTGCAGGCTACCGCGGGCCTGGCCAATGCCGACACGCAGGTCGCCTATATTTCCGGCGAGGAGGCGGTCGATCAGATCCGCCTGCGCGCCGCGCGCTTGGGCTTGGCGGGCGCCCCGGTGGGCTTGGCGACGGCGACCAGCGTACGCGACATTCTGGCGACCCTGGACCGGCCCGATGCGCCGCGGGTCGTGGTCATCGATTCGATCCAGACCATGTATGTGGACACGCTCGATTCCGCGCCGGGCACGGTGGCCCAAGTGCGCAGCGCCGCCCAGGAACTCATCCGCCTGGCCAAACGACGCCAGCTCACCCTGGTGCTGGTCGGCCATGTCACCAAGGAAGGCGCCATCGCCGGCCCGCGCGTGCTCGAACATATGGTCGACACGGTGCTCTATTTCGAGGGCGAGCGCGGCCACCAGTTCCGCCTGCTGCGCGCGGTGAAAAATCGCTACGGCCCGACCGACGAAATCGGCGTGTTCGAGATGACCGGCACCGGCCTGGCCGAAGTGTCCAATCCGTCCGAGCTTTTCCTCGCCGGTCATAGCGACAACGTCAACGGCACCGTGGTCTTCGCCGGCATCGAGGGCACACGCCCGGTGCTGGTCGAAATCCAGGCCCTGGTGACGCCCACCGCCCTGGGCACGGCGCGGCGCGCCGTGGTCGGCTGGGACAGCGCGCGCCTGGCGATGATCCTGGCGGTGCTGCAAAGCCGCTGCGGGCTCAATCTGGGCGCGGCCGACGTTTACTTGAATGTGGCCGGCGGACTGCGTATATCGGAACCTGCAGCCGATCTGGCGGTCGCCGCTGCCCTCATTTCGGCGCATTTGGGGCAGTTACTACCGGCCCGAACGGTTGTTTTCGGCGAAATAGGCCTCGGCGGCGAGGTTCGCGCCGTGGGACAATCGGAAGCCAGGCTGAAAGAGGCGGAAAAACTTGGTTTTACCACAGCCATCGTACCCCAGGCGGCACCGCGCCGACGCGGCGAACGGGCGACCGAATCATCAATCGCAACCCACGATATGGCAAGCCTGCACGATCTCTTCGCCATTTTCGAAGACGCCGTAGCCGCCGGTAAAACGGCAGCCGTGTGATATGGACGGGTTAGACATCTCCCCCTTCGATCTGGCCGTTATCGGGATTTTGATCATTGGCGCCCTGGCCGGGCTAGTGATGGGCTTTGTGCGCGGCAGCCTGTTCCTTCTATCCTGGGCCGGCGCCGGCGCCGTCACCGTATTCGGTTTTCCCTTCGCCAGCCCCTACTCGCGCCAATATATCGATACCGGTTGGATCGCAGACCTCGTGGCCGGCACGGCGTTATTCGTGGTCTCCCTGATTATTCTGCATCTGGTGAGCCAGCTATTGAGCCGCTGGGTGCGCTCGAGCCGGCTCAACGCCGTGGACCGCTCGCTTGGCCTGCTCGCCGGCCTCGGCACGGCGGCTGTCGGCATCGCGGTGGCGTTTTTGTTCCTGAGCGATATC
>JABDJY010000212.1 GCA_013003285.1 Alphaproteobacteria bacterium
GTCGCTGCGTTCGCACCAATCATCGCCGCCGGTCGCGGTGAAGGGGATGCGCGACAGAATGGCGACCCCGTTATAGGCCTTCATGCCGCGCGCATGGCGGTGGGGGAACAGATCGGCCAATTCGTCATGGGGAAACTGATCGTCCATGACCTTGGTTTCCTGCAGGCACAAAACGTCCGGCGCGATCTCTTCCACCAGACGGCGCACCAGAGGCGCGCGCAGGCGGACCGAGTTTATATTCCAGGTGACCAGGCGCATGCCGGTCAGCGGACCGTGATTTCGATATCGCTCAGCCCATCGATATGGCCGTGCATTTTATCGCCCGGCACCACCGGGCCGACGCCGTCGGGCGTGCCGGTGTAGATAAGATCGCCCGGGCCCAACGCGACCAGGCCGGACAGGTTGGCGATGGTCTCCTGCAGGTTCCAGATCATCAGTTCCAGATCGGAATCCTGTTTGGTCTCGCCATTGACCTTGAGCCAGATATTGCCCTTGGGAAAATGGCCGACCTGATCGACCGGATGGATGTCGCCGCACGGCGCCGATTGGTCGAAGCCCTTGCCCATATCCCACGGGCGGCCCTTTTCGCGCAGGGCGATCTGGACATCGCGGCGGGTCATGTCGAGGCCGACCGCGTAGCCGTACACATGGTCGAGCGCGTCTTCTTCGGCGATATCGCTGCCGCCCTTGCCGATCGCCGCGACCAACTCGCATTCATAATGCAGGTTCGAGGTCTGCGGCGGATAATCGATTGAGGAGCCGGTGGGGACAATCGCATCGGCCGGCTTGGCGAAATAGAACGGCAGGTCGCGCTCGTCGCCGCCCATTTCGCGGATATGGGCCATGTAGTTGCGGCCGACGCAGATGACCCGGCGCACGGGAAAGCGCGCGCTTTGGCCGACGACGGCAACCGATACGGTCTCCGGCGGTGTGATGACATACTCCATCTGATCTTCTCCCTGTCGCCGCCTGTCGGTGGCTTTTGCTTTAATAAATTTGGGTGTCGCGGCGGGGCCCGGCTAATCCGGCCGGGCGCTAGACGACGCCCTCGCGGTGGCTGCGCGCGGCCGCCCGGTGTTTGGCAGCCGCGCCGAATTCTGCGTAAAGCGCGCGATTGAATGCATGGTTCAGCACGCGGAACTCGGCGTGCCATTGGACGCCGACGACAAAGTCGGTGGCGCCGGGCATCGACACACCCTCGATGACGCCGTCTTCGCTCAGCGCTTCGACGACCAGCCCTTCGGCCAACTGATCGACCGCCTGGCCGTGCAGCGAATTCACCACGATCTCCTTGTCGCCGAGCCCGGCCTTCGCGGCGATTTTCTCGAACAAGCCGCCTTGGGTGAGATGCACCGGGTGGCGGGGCGCGAACCGGTCTTCCAGCACGTCGGTCTGCGGCATGCGGTGGTCGCGCTTGCCTTCGACTTCCCAGAGATAGGGGTGGAGGGTACCGCCCAGGGCGACGTTGATTTCCTGTATGCCCCGGCAAATGCCGAACAGCGGGACCCCGCGCTCCACCGCGGTGCGCACCAGGGGCAGCGTGGTCGCGTCGCGCACCGGGTCGCGGTGGGTCTCCGGACGGAACGGTGCGCCGCCATAATGGTGCGGTTCGATATTGGCACGGCCGCCGGTTAGAATGATGCCGTCGAGGCGATCGACCAGCTCGGCGACGTCGTAGGCGTTGTCCGCGTACACTTCGCCGAAGGCCGGCAGGATAATCGGCATACCGCCGAAACCCTCGACCACGCTGAAGACGTATTTGTGGCCCGCCGATTGAATATCAAAGCCGTTAAAGTCTTTGAGTTCACCGGAAACGCCGATCAACGGGCGGGGCGTGGCTATGCGGTCTATTCGGTTCATGGTCTTTAATCTCGCGCGCCGTTTGGTAGCACGGGACGCGGGGTCGCGGAAGGCTATTCCGCGGCGTCGTTGGGCAGGCCCGTCGTCGGGTCGATCAGCGAGAATAGCTCATCATCGACCGCAACGCCGAATTTCGGCTCCAGCAAGGCAACATCGACGTCGTTGCCTTGCGCATCCTTCACCTGCCATTTGGCCAGCCGCAAGGGCTTGTCTTCGAAGGTGAAGGTGACCGATCCGGCGTCGGGAGCATCGGTATCGAGAATGGTCAGGCGGATCGAGGCCGGTCCCCGTTCGTAGCCGGTGATCGCGACATTGCCGGAAAGCTTGATCTCTTCTTCCAACAGGAACGCGGCGGGGGTTTCACTGACCGGCAGGTAGGTGGTCTGGAGCAGTTCGCGGTCGTGATACATCAGTAAAAAACCGCTCGCGACCATCAATATGGGCACCGGCGGTTCGTACTCGATGCGCATGTCGCCGGGGCGCGACAGGAACATGCGCCCCTCGGCGATGCCCTGGCCGGAAAATTGCACGAAGCGGCTGTCGAGCGTGGTGAGCGCGTTTAAATATTGCTCGATACGGGCGACATCGGCTTTTGCCGCTTCGTCGAGTATGGGCGCTTCCTGAGCGCCCGAAGTCGCCGCAGTGCCCGCCAATAAGGCGGCGGCGAGCAGGTATTTGGCGCCCTGGTGGGTGAGGCGGCGCGCGAGGTGGCGGACCCTAATCATGGACATAAGATAGGTTTGCCGGCCCGCCGTTGCGAGGGGGATCACGGAAATATTCAGATCCGCCGCGTCGACGCAATTAGTCGCCGCTATGGTCGGCAACCAGGACTTCGCGGCGTCCCACATGGTTGGCCGTGCTCACGACGCCTTCTTTTTCCATTTGCTCGATGATGCGCGCGGCGCGGTTATAGCCGATTTGCAGGTGCCGCTGGACGAAGCTGGTCGACGCTTTCTGCTCGCGCGCCACCAGGGCAACCGCCTCATCGTAGAGTTTGTCGCCGGTATCGTCACCCGAGGGAGCAAAGCCCGGGATGCCGGCGCCCGCGCCCTCATCTTCCGTGACGTCGTCGATATAGTCGGGCTCCCCCTGGGCCTTGAGGAAGGCGACCAGGGTCTCGACTTCGGTATCCGAGACGAACGGCCCGTGTACGCGGGTGATGCGCCCGCCGCCGGCCATATAGAGCATGTCGCCTTGGCCGAGCAGTTGCTCGGCGCCCTGTTCACCCAGGATGGTGCGGCTGTCGATCTTGGTGGTGACCTGGAAGCTGATGCGGGTCGGCAAGTTGGCCTTGATGGTGCCGGTAATGACATCGACCGACGGACGCTGCGTGGCCAGGATGAGGTGGATGCCGGCGGCGCGCGCCATCTGGGCCAGCCGCTGAACGGCGGCCTCGACTTCCTTGCCGGCCACCAGCATCAGATCGGCCATCTCGTCGACCACCACGACGATGAACGGCAGCGGCACCATGTCGAACGGCTGTTCCTCGAACACCGGCTTGCCGGTCTCGGCGTCGAACCCGGTCTGCACCTTGCGGGACAGAACCTCGCCCTTCTTGCGGGCCTGTTCGATACGCTGGTTGTAGCCGGCGACATTTCGCACGCCCAGTTTGGACATGGACCGGTAGCGGTTCTCCATCTCTTGGGTGACCCATTTCAGCGCGACCACCGCCTTCTTCGGGTCGGTCACCACGGGCGACAGCAAATGCGGAATGCCGTCATAGACCGACAGTTCCAGCATTTTGGGATCGATCATAATGAATCGGCATTCTTCCGGCTGCAGGCGGTAGAGCAGCGAGGCGATCATCGCATTGATGCCGACCGACTTGCCCGAGCCGGTGGTGCCGGCGATCAGCAAATGGGGCATGCGGGCGAGATCGACCATGACCGGCTCGCCACCGATATCCTTACCGAGCGCCAGGGTAAGGTCGCTCGATTTTTTCTCGAACGATGATGATGCCAGAAGTTCGCGCAAGCCCACATGCTCGCGGTTGGAATTGGGCAATTCGATGCCGATGACATTGCGGCCCGGGACCACGGCGATACGTACTGACACGGCGCTCATGGAGCGCGCGATATCGTCGGCCAGCCCGATCACCCGGCTGGTCTTGGTGCCAGGCGCGGGTTCCAATTCGTAGAGGGTGACCACCGGGCCCGGGCGCACATGAACGATTTCGCCATAGACGCCGAAATCCTCCAGCACGGATTCGAGTACCCGCGCATTCTGCTCCAGGGCGTCCTCGCCGACCCGGTTGGCGGACTTGGCGGTTTCGTCGATTTCCGCCAGCAGATCGAGCGGCGGCAGCTCGTAGATCTCGCCGGGCGCCGACAGATTGAGTTTGGCCTGCCGGCTGGCTTGCGCCTGGCGGCTGGGTTTGGGCGCCTTGGCGCGCGGCGCAACGCGGCGTTTGGGGGTGGCGGCCGGGACCACCGGGGCGGCGGGGGCAACGCGTGCGGTTGGGGTTCGCGAGCGTGCCGGTTTGACCAACTGTGGTTCGCGGCGCGCCGCGGCCCGGTTCTTCACCACTGTGTTCAGTTTGTTGGCGCCGGTCCGCGCGGCGCCGGCACCTCGGCGGGCGGCCCATAAGGTGGCGTGGCTCGAATGACGGCCGCCCCAGGCGATGACGCGCGACACCAGGCGCCAGTCGCTCCAGTTCAGCGCCAGTGCGCTTAGCAGGCCGATGAGGGCAATGACGGCGGCGGCGATGACCGGCACGCTCGGGGCAATCTCATAGCCCGATAGAAACTCGACGGCGGGGTCGTAGGTCAGGTGACCGAAAGTGCCGCCCAGGCCGGTGCGAATGGGCCAGGCGTCGGGAATGCTGGCGGCGTTGAGGGCAAACGCGGCGGCGCAGATCGCCAGCAAAACCAATAGGGTACGCCAGCCGAAATGGGGCACCGCCCGGTGGCGGACCAGGCGCACGCCCCAGGCCAGCAGCACGATGACCGGCAGCGCCACCGCCAAGCCGAAATATTGCAGGGATAAATCGGCGATGACGGCGCCGTAGAAGCCCATGGGATTACTTACCGCCGCGCCACTGGCGTTGTTTAACGACGCATCGAGGCTGTTATAGCCGAGCAGCGCGATCGCGAAGGCGAGACCCAACGCGACCACCAGAAGGCCGACCCCTTCGGTGAAGCGGCGCCGGAAGAAATTGCGCAGCGGTTCCGGCAGGAAGGCAACGCGCTCGGAAAATCCACGGATCACGCCGCCGCGCGCGGGTCTCCGGCGCATCGATCCATTATGTGCTCTGGCAACCATGGCTCGTCAGTCCCTTATCTGGTTTGCTCGTGCGGGCGATGTCATTTCTATCATCACCCCTAAGTTCTAAGCGTATCGCTAATACGATTGATCGCGTCACGCGTCGTCTCAATATCGTGGACCAGGGCAACCCGGATAAAGCGCCGTCCGGGATTGGTCCCCGCCGTGTCGGTTTGGGCGAGATACTCGCCGGGCAGGACACGAACGCCGGCCTGCTCCCAAAGCTTTTTGGCGGCGGCGGCGCCGTCTTCCACATCAAGCCACAGATAGAACGCCCCGCCCGGCCGAGTCGCGCCAAAAGCGCCATCGAGAATTTCCAAGGCCAAATCGAACTTTTCGCGGTACAGCGCGCGGCTGTGCTCCACATGGGCCTCGTCGCGCCACAGCGCTTCCGACGCATTCATCACAGGCAGTGGCAGTTGGGCGCCGCCATATTGGCGCAGGCGCAACAACAGCGCGATGAGGTCGGCATCGCCGGCGACAAAGCCCGAGCGCAGGCCCGGTACGTTCGAACGCTTGCTCAAACTATGGAAGACCAGCACGTTTTTGCACCCCGCATCCAGGCTGGCGCAGGCCGACAGCCCGCCCGGCGGCGGATCGGCGGTGTAGATTTCCGAATAACATTCATCGACGGCGAGGACGAAATCGTGCTCGCGCGCCAGACCGATCGCCGATTCCAGCATGGCCAGATCGGCGATGGAGCCCTGGGGATTGGCCGGCGAATTGAGATAGGCCAGCGCCGTGCGCTCGAGAATGGCGGGATCAACGGCGCTGAAATCAGGCTGAAAGCCGGTCTCCGGGCCGGCCGGCAAGAGCACGATCTCGGCCCGCGCCATGGCCGCCGCGCCCACATAGACCTGGTAGAACGGGTTGGGCATCAGCACGACGGGCTTGGCGCCGGCCTTTGTTTCGGGCACAGCCAGCAGCGCCGCCATGAACAGGGCCTCGCGGGTGCCGGAAACCAGGGCGATATGGCGCGCCGGATCGATCATCACGGTTGGCAAACCGTAGCGCTGGCCGAGCCAGTCGGCGATGGCGCCGCGCAAGCCGTCGGTGGCGTTAGGCGGCGGATAACGGCCCCAATCGGCCATATTATCGACCAACGCCGAGCCGATAAATTCCGGCGGCGCGTGCTTGGGTTCGCCGATTTGCATATGGATGGGTGCCACGCCGGCCGGCGGCTCGACATCGCGCAGCAGGGCGCGCAACCGGTCGAACGGATAGTCAGTTAAGTCGTCGAGAATATTGTTATGCATCGGCTTATAGCGGCGACGTTGCCAGGGTTTCCGCGTCTGATTTCGCTAAAATCATAGCAGAGTCAGAAGCTTGTAGCCAGATGCTGAGATTTGACTCAAGGCGATCTTTCAGATGATCGATGCACGCGGGACCGCCGGGCTCATCGCCATAGCACCGCTGTCGCGTGGTTTAGCTGAATTATTCGTTATTTTTCAATTAGTTGATGATGGTCGAAATGAAAAGCCCGACGCCAAAGGCGCCGGGCTCTCCAGAGGTTGGAAATTGGTTTTGGCTATACCCGTTGCGAGCCGCGGCCAAATTCCGGATAGGCTTCCAGGCCCAGTTCGGCCATGTCGAGGCCGTTTTCTTCGTCTTCTTCCTCGGCCCGCAGACCGACCGTGTGTTTGATCGCCAGCCAGAAGACGGCGCTGAGCGAGAAGACAAAGGCGCCGATTGCCAGGATGCCGATGATCTGCACGCCGATGTCGCCGGCGCCGAAGATGCCGACGGCGAGCGTGCCCCAGATACCGGCAACCAAATGGGCGGAGATGGCGCCCACCACATCGTCGATCTTCAACTTGTCGAGCAGCGGAATGGCGACGACCACAAGGACGCCGCCGATGCCGCCGATGATGATCGACATCAGATGGTTGGTCAGATCCGGCCCGGCGGTAATCGACACCAGACCGGCAATCGCGCCGTTCAGTGCCATGGTCAGATCGACCTTCTTGTAGAGGATCTGGGTCATCGCCATGGCGGCGACCACACCCCCCGCGGCGGCGAGATTGGTGTTGGTGAACACGATGGCCATGGCGGTGGCGTCCAGCGCGGAACCCAGGGCCAACTGCGAGCCGCCGTTGAAGCCGAACCAGCCGAGCCACAGGATGAATGTCCCCAGGGTCGCCAGCGGCAGGTTTGCGCCCGGCATTGGGTTTACCTGGCCGTTGGGGCCGTATTTGCCGCGCCGTGCGCCGAGGATGAGCGCGCCCGCCAGGGCCGCCCAGCCACCGACCGAGTGGACGATTGTCGAGCCGGCAAAATCGGAGAAGCCCATTTCGGAGAGCCATCCACCGCCCCAGGTCCAGGAACCCTGGATCGGATAGATGATCGTGGTCAGCAAGACGACGAACAGCATGAACGGCCACAGCTTGATACGCTCGGCCACGGTGCCGGACACGATCGAGGCGGCGGTTGCCACGAAGACCATCTGGAAGAACCAGTCCGAGGCCACCGAGTAGCTGTTCTCGACGACGGCGCCGACCAGCGCGTCGGTGGCTTCTTCGGCCCCCAGCAGGGCGAGTTCGGCCTCGCTGGGATTATAGAGCAGCGCGAATGAGCCGATAAAACCGCCATCCACATCGGCGTACATCAAATTGTAGCCGACCAGATAATACATGATGCCGGCGATCGAATAGAGCGCGATGTTCTTCAAGCAGATCGTCGCGGTGTTCTTGCTGCGCACTAAGCCAGCTTCGAGCATGGCGAACCCGGCCGCCATCCACATCACCAGCGCGCCAGTCATCAGGAAGGAGAAAGTATTGAAGACGAAAGCGGTCTCGTCGGACACCGCCGCTTGAGCCGGGCCGGCCAACAATAGCGCCAGGCTGGCCATACCGATGCCGACAATCGACATCCGCTTTAACGCGCTCATGCGCTGAAATGAATTCATCATGTTGATCTCCTCTGAACTAAAGCGCTTCGGCGCCGGTCTCGCCGGTGCGAATACGCACGGCGCTGGCGACGTCGATGACGAAAATTTTCCCGTCGCCGATACGCCCCGTGTTGGCGGATTTGGTGATCGCTTCGACGGTCTGATCGGTCAGCGCGTCGTCGACCACCACTTCGACTTTTACTTTCGGCAGATAGCTCACCGAATATTCGGCGCCGCGATAAATCTCCGTCTGACCCTTCTGCCGGCCAAACCCTTTGACCTCGGTCGCGGTCAGTCCCTGCACACCCAATTCGGTCAAGGCGTCGCGCACCTCGTCCAGCTTGAATGGTTTAATGATTGCCATGACCATTTTCATGGAGGCCCCCTTTGTTGAACGCTTAATCGTGCCCCACCGGACCTTGGGGCCGGCGGATTACTGGGGGTATTTCAAGAAGCGTGCCGGTTTGGCGGGACACCATTAAGCCATTGTAAAATATGGAATAAGTATCCCGCGCGCCCGAAAACCGAACAGAGAGTTGGCGAATTATTAGGCATATTGGGACATCTGCCTAAATGTTAGGCAACCTGATTGGGGCACTTGCGACAAAAGGCGGCGTGGACACGCTGCGGCGAAGTTGCAATGTTGCCGGTCATGGCCGCATCCCGCTCCAAGTCCGAGACAATCGATGTCGAAGCGCTGATCGTCGGCGGCGGATTGGTCGGGCTGACGCTGGGCAGCGCGCTGGCCGGCGCCGGATTGCCGGTAGCCGTCGTCGACCGCACCGACCCGGCAACGATAGTGGCGCCAACGTTCGACGGCAGGGCGACCGCCATCGCCAATGGCAGCGCCCGGGTGCTGCAGGGCATTGGGCTGTGGGACGCGGTGGCGCCCCATGCCAGCGCGATCAACGATATTCGGGTCAGTGACGGCGATTCATTGCTGTTCCTTCATTACGACCATCGCGAAGTCGGCGATGAGCCGTTGGGCCATATCATCGAGAACCGTCATTTGCGCCTCGCCATGCTCGATCATGTGCGCGCCCTCGACGCGCTGGAATTTCTGGCGCCGGTGGAGGTCGCCGAGATTACCCGCGATGGGGCGGGCGTTACAGCCGAGCTAGCCGATGGCCGGCAGATCAGGGCGCGCTTGCTGCTGGCGTGCGACGGGCGCAATTCCGGTGTGCGCGAGGCCGCCGGCATTGGCGTTACCCGCCTCCCCTATAATCAAACGAGCATCGTCTGTGCCGTCTTCCACGATCTTCCCCACAATAATGTGGCCCATGAAAGGTTTCTCCCTGGTGGGCCGTTCGCCATTTTACCGATGCAAGATGTCGGCGAGCGACACCGTTCGGCCATCGTGTGGAGCGACCATAGCGATTTGGCGCCGGCCCTGATGGCGCTGGACGAGGCGGAGTTCGTGGCCGAGATGGCGCCGCGTTTCGGCGATATATTGGGGTCGATCGAACTGGCCGGACCGCGCTGGTCGCATCCCCTTAGCCTCTCCCACGCGCAAAGCTATATCGGCCAACGTTTGGCCCTGGTCGGCGATGCGGCGCACGCGATCCATCCGATTGCCGGGCAGGGGCTGAATATGGGCATCCGCGATATCGCCGCGCTGGCCGAAGTCGTTATCGACGCGCGCCGGTTGGGGCGCGATATCGGTAGTCCGGATATTCTGGCCGACTACGAGCGCTGGCGGCGTTTCGACAATATGGTGCTCGCCGTGGTGACCGACCTCATGACCCGCATGTTCTCAAACGATGTGCCGCCGCTTCGGGCGGCCCGCAGCATTGGCCTCGGCGCGGTCAATCGGATCGCGCCCCTGCGGCGCAATTTCATGCGCCACGCCATGGGCACGGTGGGTGATCTGCCGCGGCTAGTGCGCGGCGAAGCGCTCTAAGGCTCGCGCGACAGGCCGCGGGCGTCGAGTGCGGCCAGATAGGTCTGCCAGATCTCGTTCTGGCGTGTACCCAGCTCATAGAGATAGCGCCAACTAAACAGGCCGGTGTCGTGCAGATCGTCGAAGTGCAGCCGCACCGCGTAGTTGCCCACCGGTTCGACCTTCATGATGCCCACATGGGCGCGGCCGGCGACGATGCGTTTTTCGTCGGCGCCATGTCCTTTGACTTCGGCCGACGGGCTTTCGACGCGCAGGAATTCGGCCGGGAAAGTGAAAGTGACGCCGTCGTCGAAGGCGACAAGCAGGCTCTTGGTGGCGGCGGTATAGCGGACTTCGAGCGGCCACGGATCGGCCGCGGCGGCGCCTGTGGCCATTATGAAGGTGCCGCCGAAGGCGTCTCATCGGGCTTCAACTCGCGGGCCTCGTCGACCAGCATGATCGGAATGCCGTCGCGAACCGGGTAGGCCAGGCCGGCCTTCTGGCTGACCAATTCCTGCTTGGCTTCGTCAAACTGCAGTGGGCCCTTGGTCAACGGGCAGACCAGGATCTCCAATAATTTGGGATCGATGGCGGTACGGTTCGCAGATGCCATTGCCGGGATCCTTCTAATTCATCGCCGCCGAGCCACCATTATCGTCGCGGCGCAGGGCGGATTCGATGAGACCAATGATGAGCTTGCAGCGATGGGCGAGATCGGCGGATTCAAGCAGCGCCTGTTTCTCGTTGGGTTCGAACGGGCAGACCATCGCCAATGTGGTGACCAGCCGGTCGTCCGGCGTCTGCTGGATGGTGTCCCAGTCCGCCTCGATATTTTCCATTTCAAAATAGGCCCGCAGGTCCGAGAGCAGTCGCTGGCGGTCTATCACGGTGCCGTCGTCGTCGGAAAAATCGTTCTCATAGGGCGCGAAATCGGCGCGGGCGCGTCGGAAGCTGTTCATCAGCGGCAATTCGTCGTCGATGTTAAACCGGCAGACGCCGCGCAAGGTGAGTTGGATCTGGCCGCCGGTGGTTTCCTGGAAACTGGTGATGCGTCCGGCGCAGCCGACCCTGTAGAGCGGCGTGCCGTCGGGGGCGCTGAGCCCGGCCTGGCCATCGACCATGGGCTGGGCGATGCCGATCAGGCGCTGACGGCCCAACGCATGTTCGACCATGTTGAGATAGCGCGGTTCGAAAATATTCAGCGGCAGCCGGCCGCGCGGCAACAACAGGACACCGTTCAAAGGGAACAAAGGTATTTCGGCCGGCAAATCCTCGAACTTGGTATCGAAGGGATTGTCGGTCATGAAAACAGGATCGACGATAATTTGCGCCGGCCGGCGATGGTCAGCGGGTCCATGGGGCCGAGGGCTTCGAATATTTTCAAGAGTTGTTGGCGCGCCCCGCCTTCATTCCATTCGCGATTGCGGCGGATGATCTCGACCAACTCATCGATGGCGGCTTCCGCATCGCCGCCGCCATAGAGTGCGACGGCCAGATCGAAGCGGGTCTGCAGATCGGCCGGGTCCTCGGCCAGACGGGCGCGCAGACTGTCGGTTTCGCCGGCGGCCGAGGAGCCGGCCTCGGCCAGTTCCACAGCGGAAATGACGGCGTGGATATCCGCGTCGCCGCGCAGATCTTCGGCGATCTGGTCGATGATCTCGCGGGCCTTGTCGATCTTATCGGCCTTCAAATAGCACCGCGCCATGCCGGCCAGGGCCGGGGTGTTGAGGGCATCCTGATTGAGTACTTGCGCATAAAGCGCGCCGGCGCCGCCGATATCGCCGGCCTCGAATGCTTCCTCGGCGGCGGCCAGGGCCAGCTCGACGGGGGAAGGTTCGACGCCGCCGCCATGCTCGGCAATCAATTTGCCGACCCAGGCCTGCACTTCGCTCTCCGGCAGGGCACCTTGGAAGGCATCGACCGGCTGGCCGTTTTTAAACGCATAGACGGTGGGGATCGATTGGATGCGTAATTGACCCGACAGGTCGGGGTTCTTATCGACGTCGATCTTCACCAGGCGCACCGCGCCATTGGCCTTGGCGACGACGCTCTCCAAAATCGGGGTCAGCGTCTTGCAGGGACCGCACCAGGTTGCCCAAAAATCGACGATGACCGGAACGTCTTTCGAGACTTCCATCACGTCGGCCATGAAACCGGCAGTGTCGGATTCTTTCACCAGCGGAGCAGCGCCCGCGCCGTTGGCGCCGGTGGGGCTCCCATCACCCAGATTGATCGGTTCCATGATCGTCAGTATCCAAATGCCAAATTATTGATATACCGCCAAAAATGGCGGCTCCGCGCGTCGGCATCAAGTGCTGAATGGAAATAATGTCGCGCCGGTGATTGGTCAAATTTGTGCCCAACAATTTGTTTGGCCGGTCAGGGGAGATCGATGATCAGGGGCGGATGGTTGCTGACGTCTAGAAACCGCAGCAAATCGGCGTTGGCGATCGCGACGGTGGCCCGGTTGTGCAGCGGGTGCGCGTTGATCACATCCTGAGCCAGGACGTCACGGGCCAAAACCATCGCCACGTCACCGCCGGTATCGTTCATCACCGCAAACGGCGTAACCGACCCCGGCGCGACCCCCAGATGCTCGGCCAGCAATTCTGCATTGCCGAAGGACAGATTACCCGTGGCGCCAATGATATGGCGCAGCGCCTTGAGGTCGATCTCGGCGTCTTCCGGCACGGTGACCAGCCATTTGTTGCGTTTTTTATCGCGCAGAAACAAATTCTAGATATGGGCGCCGGGCATCACGCCGCGCAGGGCCTGGGATTCGCTTACCGTATGCAGCGGTGGATGGCGGTGAATCGCCACCGAAATCCCCAATTCGGCGAGGCGCGCCAGCAGCGGCGCCTCGATGATTTCCGCATCTTCCATGATGGTCTGTCTATAGCGCGGGCGGCGTCGGTTAATAAAGGATGATCGCGGGACTTGCATTCACCGGCGCGATGCGGTTATTAGCCAACGCTCTTGCGCGGGAATAGCTCAGTGGTAGAGCATCACGTTGCCAACGTGAGGGTCGCGAGTTCGAATCTCGTTTCCCGCTCCAATTCCAAAAGGCCCAGCTGGTTTCCGGTTGGGCCTTTTTCGTGGGTAGCCTAGACCAGCCCCAGCTTGGCTTCCGTGTGATCGAGGACGATCGGGACGATGAGGTCCTCCTCATCGTCGAGATGGGCGTAGAGACCGCGCACTAGGGCGGCCAGCGCGCGCGCTGTGTCGTCACCGGCGCGGCGTGTCCGGTCTTTGTCGGCATCGGCGCTCGTGTCGGCGAGCAGCCGGGTCGCGGCTTCCTGCATGGTATCGACCAGGGCGTGGATCGCCTGATGGTCGGATTCCAGCAGCGCGAAGCCATGTTCGAGCACTGGTTCGGCTTTGGCGAAGACCGGGAAGAGATGAAACTCCTCGATCTTGTGGTGCAAATCCAAATGGCCGAAGAAAAACTCCAGGCGCGGGGTGAACCAAGGCTCGAATTCCGCGATGCCGATGCGCGCGCCCTGCAATTGTTCGCAGGCGTCGGTGAGCATGGCACCGAGCTCGCGGAACATGCGGTGGCGGTCGAGCCAGAACTGCACCCAGTCGCCGAGATTGGCGTGCCCGGGCCAAACGTCTCGCGGATACTTATTGCGCAGCTGCAGCAGATCGTCGGGCAGGCCGTCGCGGGTGGCGAGGGCGAGTTGGTCGGGGGCTGTTTGAAGCATTAACGGGCGCCGTTGGGTTTCGAAGTGTGGGGCGAACCAAACACGTCGCCGGCGCGTTTGCAATATTCTCCGCCACCCGGCAGGTTGGCGGCGGTAGGTTTGGTGGAGAACAGGGGGGCGACCATGTATGCCGATCACACTACGCTAGAGATCGTTGGCCAGGTGATGATTGCGGTGCTGTTTCTCGGCACAGCGGTCATCAATTCGACCACCAAGGTCAAACAGCACGCCGACCGCATGGGCGCGTTGGGGGTGCCAATCCCCTATGTCACGCTGTGGGTTGGCTTCGCCATCCAATATGCCGGCGGTATTCTGGTGCTGCTCGACTTCCGCACCGATATCGGCGCCTATCTGCTGATCCTATTCACTGTCGCCGCGACGGTGGTCTTCCACCGTTTCTGGCTGGTCGCCGACCCGCTGCTGCGCCACATCCATATGTCGGTGCTGTTCAGCAATATCGGCATCGTCGGCGCGCTGCTGTTGCTGGTGTGAAGGCTCAACACTCGACACCGATGCCGCGGGCATATT
>JABDJY010000279.1 GCA_013003285.1 Alphaproteobacteria bacterium
CCAGGAGGTTCGCTCGAACCGTCCGGCCGGGCGGTCGGCATAGGTGCCGGTGAGTTCGTCCTCGATCGCTTCGAAGGCGGCGCAGATTTGGTCTCGCAGAGATTCGAACCACGCGGTTGCGCGGACTTTCTGCTCTTCGACGGTATTCTGGTCAGTGGCTGGTGGCATCTAGGCGGTGTCCGGTAGCTGATTGGTTTGACGTAGCGCCTCTCCCAATACCATAGCCGCCGCCACGGCGACATTGAGCGATCGCAATTCGGGCAACATGGGCACGCGCACCGCCCCGTCGACGAATGAATGCACGTCGTCGGGTACCCCATCGGTTTCGCGGCCGACCATCAGCGTGTCATTGGCGGCGAAGGGGAAATCGACATAGGTAGCGGGTGCGCGTGTCGTCAGTAATATCAGACGTCCCTGGCGCTCGGGCTGGTCGATATAAGCCTGCCAGGAATTGTGGCGAACCAGATCGGTATGCGCGAGATAGTCCATGCCGGCGCGCCGCAGATGCTTGTCGGTCATCACGAAGCCGGCCGGTTCGATGAAATCGACGCCGATGCCGAGACAAGCGGCGAGACGCAGTATGGTGCCGGTGTTTTGCGGAATATCGGGTTGGTACAGAGCAAGTCGCATGGGCGTTTTTAACGTCAGTATCGGTGCGCGCGAAAGCGGCATTTGTCAGGTTTCGTCCGGACTTGGCAAATCAGCCGAAATTCGACTATATGCGGTAGGATCGCGTGATCGGCGCACAAGCTATGGATAGGGCGTCGATGCGTCAAAACCACCGGCTGGACGGCGGGGTCGTTCGTTGCGGCACGGTGTCACATTGCGTTTATACCCTCTAAGCGCCTATCGAGCAGTGTAAGTGGGGGAAGCGGCAGCAAGGGGTGCTGTGCGCTGCAGAAAGGGAGTTTCCCGATGACCGATCATGCAAGTGAGCCGGACGAAAAACCGGAGAGCCGCCGAGATTTCTTATATCTCACGACCGGCCTTTTCGCCGGCGCTGGTGCGGCCTTGGCGCTGTGGCCATTCATCCATTCGATGAACCCGTCGGCCGATGTGCTGGCCTTGTCGACGACGGAAGTCGATATCTCGCCGGTTGAGGTTGGTCAATCGATCACCGTCATCTGGCAGAAGAAGCCGGTGTTTATCCGCCGCCGCACGCCCGAGGAAATTCAGATCGCCGAAGCGGAGCCGTTGGATGATCTGCCCGATCCCCAGACCGACACCGACCGGGTGATCAAACCGGAATGGCTGGTGGTCGTGGGTGTGTGTACCCATCTGGGCTGCATCCCGCTGGGGCAGAAATCGACCGAACCGCGCGGCGAGTGGAACGGCTGGTTCTGCCCGTGTCATGGGTCGCACTACGACACATCTGGACGAATTCGTAAGGGGCCGGCGCCGGATAATCTTCTCGTGCCGGAGTATAAATTCGTCGACGACACTACTCTATTAATCGGTTGAGGCGGGGCCACTGATGAGCGCACACACGCAACCAAGCGGTACCGGTAGCGGATTGGTAAAATGGATCGACAGCCGTTTGCCGGTCTTCACTTATCTGCAAAAGGAATATGGCGAGTTTCCCGCGCCGCGGAACTTTAACTACTGGTGGAACTTCGGCGCTATTTTGTCGTTCATGCTCGTGCTGATGATCTTTACGGGCATTTTCCTCGCCATGCAGTACACGCCGCATGTGGATTTTGCCTTTGATTCGGTTGAGCGGATCATGCGTGACGTCAATTACGGTTGGCTGCTGCGCTATATGCATGCCAACGGCGCGAGCTTCTTCTTCATCGCGGTCTATATTCATATTTTCCGTGGCCTGTATTACGGATCGTACAAAAACCCGCGCGAGCTGTTGTGGATTTTCGGTGTTGTCATATTGGTCTTGATGATGGCGACGGCGTTCATGGGCTATGTGCTGCCCTGGGGCCAGTTAAGCTTGTGGGGCGCCACGGTTATTACCAGCCTGTTTTCAGCCATACCGCTGGTCGGCGATTCGATCGTCACCTGGTTGTGGGGCGGTTTCGCGGTTGATAACTCGACCCTCAACCGTTTCTTCTCTCTACACTTTTTACTGCCCTTTGTGATTGTTGGTGTCGTGGCCCTGCATGTGATCGCGTTGCATGTCACGGGTTCGAACAATCCGTTGGGTATCGACCCCAAAGGGCCGCAGGACACTATCCCCTTCCACCCGTATTACACGGCGAAGGACAGTTTCGGTCTGGCGATCTGGATCACGCTGTTTGCCGCGGTGGTGTTTTTCGCGCCCAACTTCTTTGGTGAACCGGAGAACTATGTCAGAGCCAATCCGCTGGTGACGCCGGCGGAGATTGTGCCGGAATGGTATTTCCTGCCGTTCTTCGCGATCCTGCGCGCCGTCAACTTCGACGTTCTGTTTATCGATGCCAAGCTCGGCGGCGTCATCGCCATGTTCGGCTCGATCCTAGTGCTGTTCGTGGTGCCGTGGCTCGATCGTTCGAAGGTGCGCAGTGCCCGCTTTCGTCCCGTCTATAAGTGGTTTTTTTGGATATTGGTTCTCGATTGTCTCTTGCTGGGTTTCGTCGGCGGCCATCCGCCGGACGAGAAGGTCTTTGAAGGGATAGAGGGGCTGAAATTCATCAATCTGGGGCATCTTGGAACGGCTTGGTATTTCTTCCACTTCCTGGTGCTCTTGCCGCTATTGGGCATGTTCGAGAAAACGCGGCCATTGCCGACCAGCATTGCCGAACCCGTATTGGGTGGCGGTCAGTCTGCCGCCGGGGCTGCGGCCAAGCCGATGGAGAAAGCGTAATGGATATCGGCAAGAAGTTATCCCACGTCGTGGCCATCGCAGCCGTCGCCGGTCTTACCCTGGTCGCCGGAACGGGAAGCGTCATCGCGTCAGGTGAGGCGAAACATCCGGAAGCTCAGGATTGGTCGTTTGCAGGCCCCTTCGGCAAGTTCGATGTGGCATCGATCCAGCGCGGATTGCAGAACTATATCGAGAATTGTTCGGCCTGCCACTCGATGAACCAGTTGGCTTATCGCAACCTTAGCAGCCTCGGTTTCAACGAAGACGAGGTGAAGGAAATTGCCTCGCAATATGAGGTAACCGATGGGCCGGACGATAATGGTGACATGTTCGACCGGCCGGCGCGGCCATCGGACAAGTTCGTCCTGCCTTTTCCCAACGAACAAGCGGCGCGGGCCTCGAACAACGGCGCCTTTCCACCTGATTTGTCGCTCTTGGCAAAAGCCAATCCCGGGGGCCCCGATTATATCTTTGCGTTATTGACCGGGTTTGTGGAAGAGCCCCCCGAAGACGTCGAGTTGGCCGAGGGGATGAATTACAATCCCTTCTTTGGCGGTGGGCAAATCGCCATGGCGCCGCCGCTCTTCGAGGATGGCATCGAATATTCCGATGGCACTCCCGCCACCATTGAGCAGCAGGCGCGCGATGTGGCCAACTTCCTGCAATGGGCCGCGGAACCGGAAATGGAAGACCGCAAGCGGATCGGTTGGAAGGTTGTGCTGTTCCTGCTGGTATTGAGCGCATTGCTCTATGCCGCCAAGCGCCAGACCTGGGCGCGGTTGCACTAGCCGTCAAAAAATACATTTCAGAAAAGGCCGTTGGCATATGCTAGCGGCCTTTTTTGTTTTCGGTGCCGACTTATGGGGTGACGCCGCGCGCCACTGGTGGTAGCCAACGGACAAGCAATAAAACAGGGGAGAGATCATGGCTCGCGAAACGATCGTTACTTGCGCCGTCACCGGCGGCCACATGAATTTTCACAAACATCCCAATTTTCCGATCACGCCTAAGCAGATCGCCGAGGCGTGCCTCGAGGCACGGGCGGCCGGTGCGGCGGTAGCGCATATTCATGTGCGCGATCCGGAGACCGGTGCGCGGTCTGCCGACCCGGAACATTTTCGCGAAGTGGTCGAACGCATCCGCGATTCCGGCAGCGACATTTTGATCAACCTGACGACGGGTGAGGGTGGGCGGTTCGTGCCCAGCGATGACGATCCGCGGGTCGCCGGCGAAGGCACAACGCTCAATCCGCCGGACGTGCGGGTGCGCCATGTGCTCGAACTACGGCCGGATATCTGTACTCTGGATATGGGCACGATGAATTTCGGCGAGCATGTGTTCATGAACACGCCGGGTCATTTGCGGCGCATGGCGGAACTCATCAAGGACGCTGGCGTGAAGCCGGAGCTCGAAGTCTTCGAGGCCGGCCATATTCGCCTGGCCAACGAATTCATCGAGCAGGGTCTGGTCGAATCCCCGCCGCTGTTCCAGCTGTGTTTGGGCATCGCATACGGTGCACCGGCGACGCCGAAGATGCTGCAGGCGATGCACGACATGCTGCCCGCCAACGCCAACTGGGCGGCCTTCGGTATCAGCCGGTGGGAATTTTCGATTGTCGCCGAGGCGGTGAATTCCGGCGGCCATGTGCGCGTCGGGCTGGAGGATAATCTGTATCTGGGCAAGGGTGAGTTCGGCACCAATGGCCAGCTCGTCGACAAGGCGGTGCGGATCATGCGCGAACTCGACGCCGAGCCGGTCGAGCCGGCGCGGGCCGCCGAAATGCTCGAGCTGCTGCCGCGCCAGCAATGAGCGTACGTACCGAGCCGGGGACGCCGCCGACCCTGGGAATCTTGGGCGGCAGCGGCATCTACGATATCGATGGCTTGACCGATGTGCGTTGGCAGCGGGTTGAGACACCCTTCGGCGCGCCGTCCGACGAGTTGATGTTCGGCAATCTCGAGGGCCTGCCGGTGGTCTTTCTGCCGCGCCATGGCCGCGGCCATCGTATTCCGCCCAGCGAGCTAAACTACCGCGCCAATATCGATGCGCTCAAACGTGCCGGCGTGACCGAGATCATCTCGCTCTCGGCGGTCGGCTCGCTGCGCGAGGATTTACCGCCCGGCACCTTCGTCCTCATCGACCAGTTCATCGACCGCACATTTGCCCGCACCAAGTCCTTCTTTGAAACCGGGCTGGTCGCCCATGTCTCTATGGCCGATCCGGTCTGCGGCCGGCTGGCGGGGCACCTGGCCGAGGCTGCCGCGGCGGCGGGGATCGACTGCCGCACCGGCGGGACCTACATGGTGATGGAGGGGCCGCAATTTTCCACCAAGGCAGAATCCGAACTCTACCGGTCATGGGGTTGTTCGGTGATCGGCATGACCAACATGCCCGAGGCCAAACTCGCTCGCGAGGCGGAAATTTGCTACGCCACGGTCGCCATGGTCACCGATTATGATTGCTGGCACCCGGACCATGACGCGGTCACGGTCGATCAGGTGATCAAGGTTCTGCTGGAAAATGCCGATAAGGCCCGCACGCTGATCAGGGCCGTGGCGCCGGGGTTGATCGGGCGCGATGTGAGTTGTTCCAGTGCTTGTCATACCGCCCTCGACGCAGCAGTAATTACCGCAGCGGAGGCGCGCGATCCGCTGATTGCCCAGCGCCTGGAAGCGGTGGCGGGCCGAATTATCGCGCAAAAATAAGACCTTAGTAGTGGTTTGCCGCTCTCCGCCGACCCTAATAGAATAGAGCGAAGGCCGAAGTGGCCCGGTTGGGGGGCGAACCGGAATACACGGAGCTAATTTTACGCGCTCGGCGAAGGCGTCGAACGCGGCACCCGTAGTTTGAGTAAACGGCCTTGAGCGCCAAATTGTAGTCAGCATGGTTTTATGAATGACAGATACCGAGCATAGTTCCGCATCTACGTCGCGCCCCATCGCGGGGATCGACCATGCCCTCATCGGGGTGGGCGATCTTTCGGCGGCGCGCGATGCCTATGCGCGCCTGGGATTTACCGTCACGCCACGCGGCCGCCATATCGGTTGGGGGACGGGCAATCACACGGTGATGTTCGAAGACGATTATGTGGAATTGATCGGCATCGTCGACCCGACCCAGTACATCCACAATCTCGATGAGTTTCTGAAAAACGGCGACGGTTTGTTGAACGTTGTGCTGGCGACCACCGATGCGGACGCCACGTCGGCCTGGCTGCGTGAGCACAGTGCGAATGCGGAAGACGCCAGGGGGCTGCAGCGGCTGCTCGAGCTCGATGAGGGCGAAGAGCTATTGGGGTTCCGCTATGTGGATATTCCGCCGGAGCTAACGCCGGGCTTGAAGACCTTCGCCAGCCAACATCTGACCCCCGACAAGGTGCGCCGTCCGGCCTGGCTGTCGCACCCCAACGGCGCGCGGCGCATCCGCGAAGTTACCGTGGTGATGGAAAATCTCGCCGGGGTCGGCGAAGCCTATGCCAAACTGTTCGGTGTCGATGCGGTGTCGGGCGACGAGCGCAAGGGCAGCATCACCGTCGATACCGGCAATGACGAGCTGTGGTTCGTGACGCCTAAGACTTTCCCCGAGCGCCACTACGATAAGAATTTCGACAGCAATTTGCCGTTGCCGCATTTGGCTGCGTTGACCCTATCGGTCGCCGATCCGCAAGTGACCGCGCTGTATCTTTCGGGTCAGCAGGTCGCCTTCGAGCGCGACAGCAGCGACGCGGTCATCGTATCGTCGGAAGAGGCTTGCGGCGTGTTTCTGGTATTCGCCCGCGACGATTAGTGTCCAGGCTCAATACTATGGCTGGGCGCTGAGCCCCTCTCCTTAAGGGAGAGGGTAGTCCGCATGCCCGGATAGATTAAATCAACATGATCATCAGCAGCGGGATGGTAGGTGTGGGTTTGCTACCGCCACCGATCCGCGTGTTTACCTGCACCGGCCTTGACCGGCCATGGTAACTAGGCCACCTGTTGTCGCGGATCGAATGTAACCATCCTACTTGGATACAGATGACATGATGACGCCCCGCGACGTTGCCAGCCTGCTGGAGAGCTTTCCATCGGAGCCCCTGGGCCATTATCCGACGCCGTTGGATTCCGTGCCGCGGCTGGGTGAGGCGTTGGGCCTGACCTTGCAGATAAAACGGGACGACGCCACCGGGCTCGCCTTCGGCGGGAACAAGATCCGGCAACTCGAATTCTATCTCGGCAAGGCGCTGGCCCAGGGCGCCGACACCATCCTGATCACCGGCGCCGTCCAATCCAACTATGTCAGAGCGGCCGCCGGGGCCGCGGCGAAGCTCGGCCTGCGCTGCCATGTGCAGTTGGAAGACCGGGTGCCGCTCTACGATGAGAGCTATGTGAACAACGGCAACGTGCTGGTGGATCGGCTCCTGGGCGCGATCGTTCACACCTATCCGGAAGGCGAGGACGAGGCCGGCGCCGACGCCCGACTCTACGAGATCGCCGATGAAGAACGCCGCCAGGGTTTCAACCCCTATGTCATTCCGCTGGGGCCAGGCAATCCGCCGCTCGGCGCGTTGGGCTACGTCAAGGGCGCCCTGGAACTGGTCGAGCAGTTGGAAGACCCGAGCGCCATTGATGCCTTTGTGGTGCCGTCGGGCAGTGGCATGACCCATGGCGGTTTTCTGCTTGGCTTACGGTTGCTCGGCGTCAGCGCGTCGGTGTTCGGCATCTGTGTGCGCCGTGATGCGGCAGCGCAGGCCGAGCGCATCGCTGCCAACTGCCGTAGCATCGAAGAGTTGCTGGGATTGTCCGCAATCGTCTCGGATGCGGACATTCGCACCGCCGACGATGTGCTATCGCCGGGCTATGGCCGCTTGAATGACGCGACCTATGCGGCGGTGTTGCTGGCGGCGCGTACCGAAGGTCTGCTACTCGATACGGTCTATGCCGGCCGCGCGCTCGCCGGGTTGGTGCATTTGGCGAAAGAAGGCGATATCGCCGCCGGATCGAAGGTGGTGTTCCTGCATACCGGCGGCACGCCGGCGCTGTTCGGCTACAGCGAAGTGCTCAACGACCGCCTGGCGAACGAGACGAAACCAGAGTAGCCCGCGCTCAAATCCCCTCCCCCCTTGAGGGGGAGGGTTAGGGAGGGGGGGCTGCGGGGCGGTTCGCCCCGCAGATCTTGCGCGCCGCTGCCGCGGCGTAACCCCCCACCTAAATCCTCCCCCTCAGGGGGGAGGACTTTTTTGTTCCGGCGAGCGGTGCAGTTAACCCTCTCCCTATGGAAGAGGGGGCTTTGCACGTTGACGTCTCATCAAATTATCAATTAAGCCAAGGCGCAAACTGATAACGTCTGAAATGAAGATGCCCTAGTGGCTGAGGATTTGGCTCAGGAACAGCTTGGTGCGATCGGATTGCGGGTTGTTGAAGAACTCGTCCGGCGTGTTTTGCTCAACGATCTGCCCTTCATCCATGAAAATCACCCGGTCGGCGACCTGCGAGGCGAAACCCATTTCGTGGGTGACCACCATCATGGTCATGCCCGAATCCGCCAAATCGACCATCACGTCGAGGACTTCCTTGATCATTTCCGGATCAAGCGCCGAGGTTGGCTCGTCGAACAGCATGATATTAGGCCGCATGCACAGTGAGCGGGCGATGGCGACGCGCTGCTGCTGGCCGCCCGACATCTGGCCGGGATACTTATCCGCTTGCTCGGGAATTTTGACCTTTTCGAGTAATTCCATGGCGATCGCCTCGGCTTCCGCCTTAGGCGTCTTGCGCACCCAGATCGGCGCCAGAGTGCAGTTCTCCAACACGGTGAGGTGGGGAAACAGATTGAACGACTGGAACACCATGCCGACTTCGCGGCGCACCGCATCGATATTCTTCAAATCGTTGGTCAGCTCGGTGCCGTCGACGATGATCTGGCCTTCCTGATGCTCTTCCAGCCGATTGATGCAGCGGATCAGAGTCGATTTACCGCTGCCCGACGGACCGCAGATCACGATACGCTCGCGCGGCGCCACGCTTAGGTTGATGTCGCGCAGCACATGGAACGGGCCGAACCATTTGTTCAGGCCGTTGATCTCGATGACCGGCGCGCCGGCGTTGGGATTGGTTTCTGTCATGGACATGATCGCCTCGCCTCAACGGTTTGTCGTGTCGAGCTTGCGCTCAAGATGCATTGAATACCGCGACATGGAAAAGCACACGGCGAAGAAGAACAGCGCCACCACCAGGTAGGTCTCGGACGACAGGCCCAGCCAATCGGGGTTCGAGACCATGGCGTTGGCGATACCGAGAATGTCGAACAAGCCGATGATGATCACCAGCGTGGTGTCCTTGAACAGGCCGATGAAGGTGTTGACGATGCCCGGGATCGAGATCTTCAGCGCCTGCGGCAGGATGATCAGACGCATCGCCTGCGCATAGTCGAGGCCAAGGCTGTCGGCGGCTTCGTACTGGCCCTTCGGAAGGGCCGCGAGGCCACCCCGGATCACCTCGGCCATGTAGGCCGCCGAGAACAGGGTCATCATGATCATGACGCGCAGGATGATATCGAAGTTCGTGCCCGGCGGCAGGAACAGGTTCAGCAGAAGCGATGCCACGAACAGCAGCGTGATAAGCGGAACGCCCCGGATGAATTCGATAAACCCAACGCAGATTGCCTTGAGCACGACCAGATTGGATTGTCTTCCCAGGGCCAGAAGGATGCCGATGGGTAACGAACAGCCGATGGCGACGATTCCCAGCAAGATCGCCAGCATGAAGCCACCAAACTTACGACTCTCAACCGCTTCGATCCCCAGAGGGATGATCGAATGGAGCCCCTCCGCAATGGCGCCTGCAATGAACAGCCACCAGATCACCGGCACGACCACCGCAGCGATCATCGCGGAAAGTGAACCCACCCTTGGTTCGACGATGCGGAATACCGCGTAGCCGATACCAA